>NZ_JBVHHL010000014.1:0-167151 GCF_055561075.1 Streptomyces sp. NPDC022910 | reverse complement strand
AGGCCACGCGGGATCTGGACCCGGCGGAGACGCTGTTCATCGTCGCCTCCAAGACGTTCACCACCATCGAGACGATCACCAACGCGACCTCGGCCCGCAACTGGCTCCTGACCGGCCTGAAGGCCGGTCAGGAGGCCGTCGCAAAGCACTTCGTGGCCCTTTCGACGAACGCCGGGAAGGTCACCGAGTTCGGTATCGACCCGGAGAACATGTTCGAGTTCTGGGACTGGGTCGGTGGCCGCTACTCGTACGACTCGGCGATCGGCCTGTCCCTGATGATCGCCATCGGCCGGGAGCGTTTCCGGGAGATGCTCGACGGCTTCCACACGGTCGACGAGCACTTCAGGACCGCGCCCGCCGAGGCCAATGTGCCGCTGCTGCTGGGCCTGCTGGGCATCTGGTACATCAACTTCCACGACGCCCAGTCGCAGGCGGTGCTGCCGTACTCGCACTACCTGTCCAAGTTCACCGCCTACCTCCAGCAGCTGGACATGGAATCCAACGGCAAGTCCGTGGACCGTGAGGGGCGCGAGGTCGAGTGGCAGACCGGGCCGGTGGTGTGGGGCACCCCGGGCACCAACGGGCAGCACGCCTACTACCAGCTCATCCACCAGGGCACCAAGCTGATCCCGGCCGACTTCATCGGCTTCGCGAACCCGGTCGAGGAGCTGAGCGACGAACTGAAGGCGCAGCACGACCTGTTGATGGCCAACTTCTTCGCTCAGACCCAGGCGCTGGCCTTCGGCAAGACCGCCGACGAGGTCCGCGCAGAGGGCGTGCCCGAGGAGCTGGTGGCGCACAAGACGTTCAAGGGCAATCGACCGACCACGACGATCCTCGCCGGGGAGCTCACTCCGTCGGTGCTCGGCCAGCTCATCGCTCTCTACGAGCACAAGGTGTTCGTCCAGGGCGCGATCTGGAACATCGACTCCTTCGACCAGTGGGGCGTCGAGCTGGGCAAGGTCCTCGCCAAGCGCGTCGAGCCCGCGCTCACCGAGGGTGCCGAGGTGCCGGGCCTCGACGAGTCCACCAAGGCCCTCGTCGCCGAGTACCGCGAGCTGCGCGGCCGCTAGGGACCATGGGGGAGGCGGCGGCCGGGGCCGCCCCTCCCCCATGCAGCTCCCTGTTCAGGCCACCGCGCTCAGGGTGTCCGCGAGGCGGCGGCGTGCCGAGCGGGCCGCGGGGAGGGCGGCGAGCGCGGCGGCGCCCAGCACGGCTGCGGCCCCGAACGCCAGCAGCAGGACCGGGGACGGGCCCCGGGCCAGTCCGGCGCCGATTCCGCTGGACCTGCCCTGTGCGTCGATCAGCCAATGGGCGAGGGGAATCCCCAGTGCCGTGCCGACGCAGACGGCGGCCAGGGCGGTGCAGGCGGTGGCCGTGACGGTGATCGCGGTGATCTGCCGGGGGGACAGCCCGATGGCCTTGAGTGCCAGCAGGTCCCGCTCGCCCTCGCGGACGGTGCCGCCGATCGCGCTCAGCAGTTCGACGATCCCGATGAGCGCGAGGACGGCGATCAGTCCGGCGACGACTCCGCGCAGCGGCGAGAGCCCGTCCGCGGGATT
Source organism: Streptomyces sp. NPDC022910 (assembly GCF_055561075.1). Taxonomy (NCBI): domain Bacteria; kingdom Bacillati; phylum Actinomycetota; class Actinomycetes; order Kitasatosporales; family Streptomycetaceae; genus Streptomyces; species Streptomyces sp. NPDC022910. The sequence goes on along the minus strand of NZ_JBVHHL010000014.1, from coordinate 165,589 downwards.
CGTCACGGGGTGCACGTCAAGGTGTCCCGGGGCGGCTGCGGCCAGTTCCCCGGCGACCTCGTGGGGGTCGGCACCCGGACGGAGCCGGATCTGGTAGAGGGTGGGGCGCAGCCGCGGATCGTTCTCGCGCAGGGTGTCGAGCGAGGTGGAGATGACCCGTCCGGCGTTCTCCGGTTCGATGCTGCGGCCCACGATGTGCAGGATCTGCGGCTGGTCGCCCACCGTCATCCGCACCCAGTCGCCGACGCCCACGTCGAGCAGGTCGAGCAGCCCCTGCCCGGCCACGGCCTCGTCGCGGCCCCGCGCGGGTCGGCCCTCGGCCAGGGCGTAGGGGTACGGATCCTGGCGGGTGCCCAGGCCACGCAGGGCGATCGTGGCCGTCTGGCCCGGCACCAGGGCCGCCACCTCGACGCCCGGATAGGCGTCGGCGACCCGCGGGTTGCTCTCCAGCAGGGAACGGGCTGCCGCGGCGTCCAGGCTGCCGTCGGGGCGGACGGTGAGAGCGGCGGCGAGGCCGACCTCCTCGGGCCTGCTGTGGAAGCGGTCGATGGTGGTCCACGCGCTCATCGCCACCACGATCAGCAGCAGCGGCAGTGCCAGCCGGGCGACCGTGGCCAGCGACCGGGGCCGGCGGGTGAACGCCTTGTGCCAGCCCAGGACCAGAGCGGGCGGCAGGCGCAGCCCGAGGGCCCCGCGCGCCACGCCCGTCAGGCGCCCGCCCGCCGGGGCCGCGGACCGTGGCACCGGTACGGGAGGCACCCGCCCCGCGCGCCAGGCCGCGAGGCCGGTGGTGACGGCGATGAACAGCACCGCAGCCACCGGTACCGCGAACAGGGCCACGGTGTGTCCCGGCAGCCCCTGCCACACACCGACCGCGTCCCCGAGACGGCCCGGGACACGGCTGCCCCAGCCCTGCGTGAGTGCCGCCGCGGCCACGGCGCCGAGCAGCGCGTACGCGACGTGCTGGAGGAGGAAGATCCGAACGACCTGGCCGGGCGTGAAGCCGATCGCCTTCAGCACGGCTATGTCCCGCAGATGCCCGCGGATGCGGGTGCCGATCGCCCCGTGCACGGCGAACCCGGCGGCAACGAGCGCGCCGAGACCGAACAGGCCCAGCACCTGACCCAGCAGCCGGTTGTCGCCCTGCGCCTCGGCCCGCGCCTGCTGCCACGTCGAGACCTCGCTGACCCTGCCCGCCCCGAGCACGGTGACGGCGCGCTGGACGGCGTAGTCCGTGTCCCCGGGATCGGCCAGGCGCAGCCCGGTCACCTCGCCACCGGGATCGCGCACGGCGGACGGCGGCGCCCAGACGAGCCCCGGCTGTTCACCCGGGCTGTAGCGGGGTTCGGCGCTGTCCGCGATGCCCACGACCGTCAGCGTCCGGGCCGTGCCGGCCACCGTCAGGATGTCGCCGGGCTCGGCCAGCAGTGCCCGGGCGAGCCGGCTCTCCAGCACCACGCCGTCGGGCTGCGCCGGGCTCAGCCAGTGGCCCGAGGTGAGCAGCGGGCGGCCGACCGACGGCAGCCGGGGCGAGCCGCGCAGTTCCACCGAGGCGCGGGTGCCGCGGGAGGCAAGGGTCGCGGACTCGGTGGGATAGGGCCCGGCGACGGACTCGACGCCGTCCAGACCGGCCAACTTCGCCGCGTCGGCACCGCGGTCCGTGTGGATCAACACATGGGCGCCCCTCGCCTGTGTGAAGACCCGCTGCCAGGGGTTGGTCGCATACCCGAGGAGCGATGTGGCCAGCAGCAGGGAGGCGACGATGCCGGCGGTGGCGAGGACGATGAACAGTGCCTCGCCGCGATGCGTCCGCAGATCGGAGTGCGCCCAGCGCAGGGTGGCTCGCACGGCGTCAGCCCCTCGGCTCGCGCGGGACGGAACGGTTCACCCTCGGATCGTCGTGCACCGCTGTCAGCCCTTCAGCTCCAGCACACCGGATGTCCCGGTCCTGCGCGACGGGGTGCCGTCCAGTTCCGCGTCGTCGACGATCCGGCCGTCGAAGAAGCTGATCACCCGGTCGGCGGCACTCGCCAGCCGGGCGTCATGGGTGACCAGCAGGATCGTCTGGCCGCGCTGGTGGAAGCGGGAGAGCAGCCGCATGACCTCGCGGGTGCCCTTGCTGTCGAGGCTGCCCGCGGGTTCGTCGGCGAGCAGCAGCGGCGGATGGTTGACCAGGGCCCGGGCCAGCGCGACCCGCTGCTGCTCGCCGCCGGACAGCTCGCCCGGCATGCTGCGCTCCTTGCCGGCGAGACCCAGCTCGGCCAGCAGCTCCTCCCGCTCGGCCCGCGCCTGCTTCGGCGGCCGGCCGGCGAGCAGCGCGGGCAACTCGACATTGTCCGCCACCGACAGGTTGGACACCAGGTTGAAGAACTGGAAGACGATCCCGATGCGCTTCCTGCGCTCCACGGCCCAGCGCGCCTCGGTGTAGGAGTCCGTGGACTCGCCGTCCAGCCGGATACTGCCGCTGTCCGGCCGCTGCAGGCCGCCCAGCAGGTGCAGCAGCGTCGACTTCCCGGCGCCGGACGGGCCGGTGACGGCCACGAACTCGCCCCGGGTCACGCACAGGTCGACCCCGCGCACGGCGTGGGCGGGTGCGCCCTCGCCGTAGTGGGTCTTGACGAGGCCCTCGGCCCGCAGCAGAGGAGTGGGGCGCTCGCTCACTCCGGCTCCTCCAGTTCCTCCTGGCACCGCTCCAGCCAGTCGAGGTCGGCCTGCAGGTGCAGCATCGCGCCCTCGATCAGCAGATGGGCCATCCGGTTGTCGCGGTCCTCGGCGGCGGCCAGTTTCGACAGGTTGCGCATGGTGTTGAGGTACTGGCGCCGTTGCTTGTTGATCAGGGCGATCTGGTCGGCGAGACCGGTCTGCGGAGCGAGTGCCAGCTTCATGAAGAACTCGTCCCGCACCCGCGGCTCGTCGGCCGTCTCCTCATACCAGGCGCGCAGCGCCTCCCGCCCGGCGTCGGTGAGGTGGTAGATCTTCTTGTTGGGCCGGCTGGACTGCTCGACCTCCTCGCCCTCGATCAGTCCCGACTTCTCGAGGCGGCCGAGGGTCACGTAGATCTGGCCGACGTTCGGCTGAGGGTACGCGGAGCCCAGCAGTTGCTCAAGGTCCTGCTTGAGCTCGTAGCCATGGGCTGGGCCGCGCGCGAGGAGGGCCAGGAGGGGCAGGCGCACTCGTGCTGTCCTCCTCGGGTCCTCGTATTGTGTTCCAGGCCCTAGTATCGCCCATACCTAACAGGTATACATGGCCTCTGATTCCGGGCAAGGATGCCCGGTGCCGGTGTACAGGGAGGAACCTATGCGGTGGATGCGCGCCGCCGGTAGGGGCCTTCTCGTCCTCGCCGTGGTCCTGACCGGCTACGTAGCCTCCGGCGCCCGTGCCGACGACGGGACCGTGGGCGGCCGCGGCCCGCTCACCCTGGCCACCGCCGGAGACCTCACCGGCTATCTCGGACCGCTGCTGGAGGGCTGGAACCGCACCCACCCCGGCGAGAGGGTCACCCTCGTCGAGCTCCCGGACTCCGCCGACGAGACCCACGCGCAGATGACCACCGACCTGCGCGGCGGCGACCGCAGCCGGTTCGACGTCCTCAACATCGACGTCGCCTGGACCTCGGAGTTCGCCGCGGCCGGCTGGATCCGTCCGCTGCCGCGCGACCGTTTCCCGCTCGACAGCTTCCTGCCACCCGTCGTCGACACGGCGACCTACGACGGCCGGCTGTACGCGGTGCCCTACGTCACCAACGCCGGTCTGCTCCTGTACCGCAAGGACATCCTCGCCAAGGAGGGCGTGGCACCACCGCGCACCTGGGCCGAACTGGAGCGGGACGCGAAGACCATCGCCCCGAAATACGGACTCGACGGCTACGCGGGGCAGTTCCTGCCGTACGAGGGTCTCACCGTCAACGCCGCCGAGGCGGTGTACTCGGCGGGCGGCACGATCCTCGGGGCCGAGGGCGAGCGGGTCACCGTGAACTCGGCCGCGGCGCGCGAGGGCATCGGTTTCCTCGCCCGGGGCCTGCGCGAGGGCTGGATCCCGAAGGAGGCGCTGACGTACAAGGAGGAGGAGTCCAAACAGGCCTTCCAGGACGGCCGGCTGCTCTTCCTGCGTAACTGGCCGTACGCGTACGTCGTCGCCTCCGCCAAAGGGTCCGAGGTCGCCGGGAAGATAGGCGCCGTACCGCTGCCGGGACCGCACGGGCCGGGAACCAGCGTCCTCGGCGGGTCCAACCTGGCGGTCAACACCCATGCACGGCACCCCGAGTCGGCCGCGCGTCTGATCGCGTACCTGACCGGCGAGGGCGTCCAGCGCGAGGTGCTCACACGCGGCGCTCTGCCGCCCGTACGCGCCGCGCTCTACGACGACCCGGAGCTGGTACGGCAGTTCCCGTATCTGCCGACCCTGCGCGCCGGCGTCCTCGCCGCCGCCCCGCGCCCCAAGAGCCCCCGCTACGACCAGGTGAGCCTGGCGGTGCAGGCGGTCGTGCACGATGCGCTGACCGGGCGGGAGACGCCCGAGAGCGCGGTGCGGCGGCTGGCGGGTGAGCTGGCCGCCATCTCGCGGCGCTAGTTACTTGTTAGGTAACGCGGATATCTCATTACTGCTCTCTGCGGGCTGATATGTCCGGATATGGTTCCCCAACTTCCGGGAGATCTCTATCTGTTCGTTGACACTTGCTCGACACCTCTACCTAACATGCATGCATAACCGTAAGCACGCACAGACAGGTCGACGGGTGAGTCTCCAGCGCATCCGCACCCACCACTGGTGGCGCGACGCAGTGATCTACCAGGTGTACGTCCGCAGCTTTCTGGACAGCACGGGTGACGGGATCGGTGATCTGGCCGGGGTCAGGGCCGGGTTGCCGTACCTGAAGAAGCTCGGCGTCGACGGGATCTGGCTGAGCCCCTTCTACCCCTCGCCGCAGCACGACCACGGCTACGACGTGGCCGACTACTGCGACGTCGACCCGCTCTTCGGCGACCTCGCCGAGTTCGACCTGCTGGTGGCGGCCGCCCGGCGGCTCGGCATCAAGGTGCTCCTGGACATCGTCCCCAACCACTGCTCCAGCGAGCACCCGTGGTTCAGCGAGGCGCTCGCCTCCGCTCCCGGCAGCGCGGCCCGCGCGCGCTTCCACTTCGCCGAGGGGCGGGGCCCCGACGGATCCGAGCCGCCCAACAACTGGCACGCCATGTTCGGCGGCCCGGCCTGGACCCGGGTCACCGGGGCGGACGGGCGCCCCGGCCAGTGGTACCTGCACATGTTCACGCCCCAACAGCCCGACTGGAACTGGCGCGACCCCGAGGTCGCCGCCGAGTTCGACCGGGTGCTCCGCTTCTGGCTCGACCGGGGCGTCGACGGCTTCCGCATCGACGTCGCGGCCGGTCTCTTCAAGCACCCGGAGTTGCCGGACTCGCCGGACCCCGAGGCCGACGCCCGCACCCGTGACTCGGTCAACCCGCTCGCCTGGAACCAGCCCGAGGTGCACGACGTGTGGCGGCGCTGGCGTGCGGTGTGCGAGGAGTACACGGCGCGCGACGGCCGCGAACGCCTGCTCGTCGGCGAGGTCTCCGTGCCGACCGCTCGCGAACACGCCCAGTACGTCCGCCCGGACGAACTGCACCAGGCGTTCTTCTTCGACCTGCTCAGCGCCCCCTGGAACGCCGACTCCTTCCGCAAGGTCATCTCGGAGGCCATGCAGGACATAGCCGGCACGGGCTCCACGGTCACCTGGGTCCTCAACAACCACGACCAGGTCCGCACCGTCACCCGCTACGGCGAACCGGCAACAGAGCGCAGCGGCCTGGGCGCCGCCCGGGCCCGTGCCGCCGCGCTGCTGATGTTGGCGCTGCCCGGCGCCGCGTACATCTACCAGGGCGAGGAACTGGGCCTGCCCGAGGTCGTCGACCTGCCCGACGACGTGCTCACCGACCCGATCTTCCGCCGCACCGGCAGCCGCGCCCGCATCCGCGACGGCTGCCGAGTGCCGCTGCCGTGGTCGGGACAGGCCTCCCCGTTCGGCTTCACCTCCGGCGCCGAGGGGGCCAAGCCGTGGCTGCCGCAGCCCGAGTGGTTCGCCGAGCACGCCACCGACCGGGCCCTCGCCGACACCCGCTCCTTCTGGCACCTGTACCGCGACGGCCTGCAACTGCGTGCCGCGCTCTCCCAGTTGGGCGAGGGCACCCTGCGCTGGCTGGACTCCCCGCCCGGCGTCCTCGCCTTCGTGCGCGGCGGCGACCTCGTCTGCGCCGTCAACTTCACCACAGCTCCCATGCCCGCGCCGGTCTCCGGCACGCCCCTGCTGGCAAGCGGTCCCTGCCCGCCCGGGTTGCTGCCCGGCTCGACGGCCGCGTGGTGGATCAGCGACGGCACCGACCTCTGACCAAGCCCCTCCGAAGCCCGTCAACTCCGCATTCCCCGAAGGGACATCAACGATGATGCGACGACGCACCACCCTGCTCACCGGCTGCACCGCGCTCGCCCTGACGCTCGGCGCCACCGCCTGCGGCGGCGGTCCCGTCACCGCGGGCGGCGGCGACAAGGCGCTCAGCGGTCAGACGGTCACCGTGGCCGGCGTCTGGTCCGGCAGCGAGCAGAAGAACTTCCAGAAGGTGCTGGACGCGTTCTCCGCGAAGACGGGCGCCAAGACGCAGTTCGTGTCCACCGGCGACAACGTCTCCACCGTCGTCGGCAGCAAGATCGAGGGCGGCAACGCGCCCGACGTGGTGATGGTCCCGCAGGTCGGCGTGCTCCAGCAGTTCGCGAAGAAGGGCTGGCTCCAGCCCCTGTCCAAGACCGCCCAGCAGACTGTCGACGCCGACTACGCGAGCGTGTGGAAGAACTACGGCAGCGTCGACGGCACCCTCTACGGCTTGTACTTCAAGGCCGCCCACAAGTCGACGGTCTGGTACAGCCCGGACGCCCTCACGCAGGCCGGGGTCAAGCCGCCGACCACGTACGAACAGATGCTGCAGGCCGGGCACACGGTCTCCGACTCGGGCCTCGCCGCCTTCGCGGTCGCCGGGCAGGACGGCTGGACGCTCACCGACTGGTTCGAGAACATCTACCTCTCCCAGGCCGGTCCCGAGAAGTACGACGCCCTCGCCGCCCACAAGCTGAAGTGGACCGACGCGAGCGTGGTCAAGGCGCTCACCACGCTCGGCAAGCTCTTCAAGGACAAGCAGCTGATAGCGGGCGGCCAGAAGGAGGCACTCAACACCGACTTCCCGGGCTCCGTCGAGAAGGTCTTCGGGCCCAAGCCCGAAGCCGGAATGGTCTACGAGGGCGACTTCGTGGCCGGCGTCGCCAAGGACCAGTTCGGGAAGACCATCGGGAAGGACGCGAACTTCTTCCCGTTCCCGGCGGTCGACGGCGGTACGGCACCCGTGGTCAGCGGCGGTGACGCCGCGGTCGTCCTCAAGGACGGCAAGAACGCCAAGGCCGGCATGAAGCTCCTGGAGTACCTGGCGGGTCCGGAGGCCGCGGCCGTATGGGCGAAGGCGGGCGGTTTCCTTTCGCCGAACAAGAAGCTCGACCTCGCCTCCTACGGTGACGACGTCACCCGCGCGACGGCCAAGTCCCTCGTCGACGCCGGTGACTCGGTCCGCTTCGACATGTCCGACCAGGCACCGGCGGCCTTCGGCGGCACGAAGGGCGCCGGCGAGTGGAAGCTCCTGCAGGACTTCCTGCGTGACCCGTCCGACCCGAAGGCGACCGCGGCCCAGCTGGAGGACGCGGCGGCCAAGGCGTACCAGGGCTGAGCGGACATGACCGCCACCTCCCTCGTGAAAGAGGCGAGTTCCCCGCCCGTCGCGCTCGCCGACCGCGTTCGGCGTACGCGACGGCGCGGGCGGATCATCGCCCTGCTCTTCGTCTTCCCCGCGCTGCTGCTGCTCGGCGCCCTCGTCGTCTATCCGGTGCTCTTCTCGATCGGGCGCAGCTTCTTCGACGCCTCCGGTACCCGTTTCGTGGGCGGCGGCAACTACACCGAGATGTTCCGTGACCCGGCGACGCTCAAGGCCATCCGGAACACCACCATCTGGGTGGTCGTGGCGCCGGCGCTGCTGACGGGGCTCGGCCTGATCCTGGCCGTCCTGGTGGAGAAGGTCCGCTGGGCGACGGCGTTCAAGTTGCTGCTGTTCATGCCGATGGCCGTGTCCTTCCTCGCCGCGGGCATCATCTTCCGGCTCGCCTACGACGAGGATCCGAACAAGGGCGTGCTGAACGCCGCCGTGGTCTCGGTCCATGACGCCTTCAAGGGGACCTCGTCGTATCCGACGGCCCGTGCCCGCGAGGGGCAGGGGCTGACGCTCGGCCGCGACGGCGCGTACCGGACGAACGCGAGTGTCTCGCCGGGCGACTCGGTGGCCCTCGGGCTGGTCGGGGTGCTGCCCAAGGACCTGCCCGAGGGTGCCGGGCCCGCGTACGCGGCGGCCGGGAAGAGGGCCGCCGCGCACGAACTGCGCGGGGTGGTCTACCTGGACTTCACGCCCGGCGGGGGCGGGAAGCAGGGCAAGGTCGACCGACGGGAGAGCGGGCTGCCGGAGATGAAGGTCGAGGCGGTGCGTGACGGGCGGACCGTCGCGAGCACGACGACCGCGTCCGACGGCTCCTTCCGCTTCCCGGGAGTGGCCTCCGGCACGTACACGGTGAAGCTGTCGGCGTCGAACTTCTCGCCGCCGTACCAGGGTGTGTCCTGGCTCGGGCCGACGCTGGTCACCCCGGCGATCATCGGGGCCTACCTGTGGATCTGGACCGGCTTCGCGATGGTGCTGATCGGTGCGGGTCTCGCGACGCTGCCGCGGGACGCGCTGGAGGCGGCGCGGATGGACGGGGCCAACGAGTGGCAGATCTTCCGGCGGATCACGGTCCCGCTGCTCGCACCGGTGCTGACCGTGGTCTTCGTGACGCTGGTGATCAATGTGATGAAGGTCTTCGACCTCGTCTACATCATCGCGCCCGGGCCGGTGCAGGAGGACGCGACCGTGCTCGCGACGCAGATGTGGCTGGTGTCCTTCGGTGGCGGCAACAACCAGGGGCTCGGCAGCGCGCTCGGGGTGCTGCTCCTGCTGCTGGTGATCCCCGCGATGGTCTTCAACGTCCGCCGTTTCCGAAGGAGTCAGCGATGAACGCGGTCAGGCGTGGCCTGGGCAACGGGGTGGTGCAGGGCTTCCTCGTCGTGATCGGCCTGATCTGGCTCACCCCGCTGGCAGGGCTGTTCGTCTCGTCGCTGCGGTCGGTCGAGGACACGGCGAAGGGCGGCTGGTGGACGGCGCTGGCCAGTCCCGGGCAGCTGTCCTTCGACAACTACTCGGCGCTGCTGAAGAACGCCGGGATGACGCAGGCGTTCTGGAACACGGTGCTGATCTCGGTGCCGGCGACCGCACTGGTCGTCGTGATCGCCGCGCTCGCCGGATACGCCTTCGCGTGGCTGGACTTCCCCGGGCGCGAGCCGCTCTTCCTGCTGGTGGTCGCGTTGCTGGTGGTGCCGGTGCAGATCGGTCTGCTGCCGGTCGCCAAACTCTTCGGTCAGCTGGGTCTGTTCGGGACGATCCCGGGAGTGGTCCTCTTCCATGTGGCCTACGGTCTGCCGTTCGCCGTGTTCCTGCTGCGGAACTACTTCGCCGAGATGCCGAAGGAGATGCTGGAGGCGGCACGCATGGACGGCGGCAGCGAGTGGCGCGTCTTCACCCGGCTCGTGCTGCCCGTGGGCCGCCCCGCCATCGCCAGCCTCGCCGTCTTCCAGTTCCTGTGGGTGTGGAACGACATGCTGGTGGCGCTGCTGTTCGCCGACAGCTCCTCCCAGCCGCTGACGGTGGAACTCCAGTCCCAGATACGGCAGTTCGGCAGCAACATCGATGTGCTGGCGCCCGGGGCGTTCCTGTCGCTGATCGTTCCGGTGGTGGTGTTCTTCGCGTTCCAGCGGCACTTCGTGCAAGGGGTCATGGCGGGGTCGGTGAAGTAGCCCCTCGAAGCCGAACGCCGGACGGGCTGAATCCAGCCCGTCCGGCGTTCGGCATGCGAGAGGAGGCCGTTCCTCAGGCCGACGCCGGCGGGTACAGCGACCGCGGAAGCTTCGACGCCGCCGCCGCGTCCAGCAGCCACAGCGTTCGCGACCTGCCGTACGCGCCCGCCGCCGGGGCCTGGATCTCACCCGCGCCGGACAGAGCGATGGCCACCGCCTGTGCCTTGTCCTCGCCGGCCGCCAGCAGCCACACCTCGCGGGCGGACCGGATCGCCGGCAGCGTCAGCGTGATCCGGGTCGGCGGCGGCTTGGGCGCGCCGTGCACGCCGACCACCGTCCGCTCGGTCTCCCGCACCGCGGGCAGCTCCGGGAAGAGCGAGGCCACGTGTGTGTCCGGACCGACGCCCAGCATCAGGACGTCGAAGGTGGGCACCGAGCCGTGGTTCTCGGGGCCCGCGGCCCGCGCCAGCTCCGCGGCGTATGCTTCGGCCGCCGCTTCGGCGTCCGCGCCGTACGGGCCGTCCGACGCGGGCATGGGGTGCACGCGCTTCGGGTCCAGCGGCACGACGTCGAGCAGCGCCTCGCGGGCCTGGGTGTAGTTGCGCTCCGGGTCGCCCTCCGGCAGGTAGCGCTCGTCGCCCCACCACAGGTCGATGCGGCCCCAGTCGATCGCGTCCCGGGCGGGCGCGGCGGCGAGCGCGGCCAGCAGGCCGTTGCCGTTGCGCCCGCCGGTGAGCACGACCGAGGCGGAGCCGCGCGAGGCCTGCGCGTCCACGACCTTCGTGATCAGCCGGGCCGCCGCGGCCTGGGCCATCAGCTCCTTGTCGCGGTGCACGACGAGCTGCGGAGTACTCACTTCGCCGTCGCCTTCTTCGCGGGTTCCTGCACCGTGGCCGGTGCCGGTGCGACGGCCGTCACCGCTTCCTCGGTGACCGAGCCGCCGGCCACGGCTTTCGCGGCCGGAGCCCCGGCCGGCTCAGCCTCGGCGCCCAGCCGGTCCACGCCGTAGCGCAGCGCCGACGCGTAGGTGTCGTCCGGGTCGAGCCGCCGCAGCTCCTCGGCGATCAGTTCCGCCGTGTCGCGGCGCTTGAGCGCCACCGCGCGGTCCGGCTGGCCCTCGATCGACAGCGTGGCCAGGGAGCCGTCGGCGCGGTCGAGGACGATCGGGCCGCAGCTCGTGTCCATCCGCACGGCGGTGAGTCCCGGGCCGGGGGAGAGGGAGCGTTTGACGGGGACGCTCAGCCGGTCCGCGAGCCACATGGCCAGCAGCTCGCAGCTCGGGTTGAACTCCTCGCCCTCCACCTCGACACCCTCGACCTCACAGGTGACCTGATCGAGGGCCGCCGCCAGCATCGAGCGCCAGGGCGTGATGCGGGTCCAGGACAGGTCGGTGTCGCCGGGCGTGTAGGCGTCGGCACGGGCGCTCAGCTCCCGTACGGGTGCCTCGGCCGTGTAGGTGTCCGTGACCCGGCGCTGCGCGAGCGCACCGAGCGGGTCGTTGGCCGGGTCGAGCGGTGCGTTCACCGGCCACCAGGCGACGACCGGGGCGTCCGGCAGCAGCAGCGGCAGCACCACGGACTGGGCGTGGTTCAGGACCTCGCCGTACAGCCGCAGCACCACCGTCTCGCCGGTGCCCGCGTCCGCGCCCACCCGTACCTCGGCGTCCAGACGCGAGGACGTGCGGTCGCGTGGCGAACGCGAGACGCGCTTGATGACCACGAGAGTGCGCGAGGGGTGCTCGCGCGAGGCCTCGTTGGCGGCCTTCAGGGCGTCGTAGGCGTTCTCCTCGTCGGTGACGATGACCAGGGTCAGGACCATGCCGACGGCGGGGGTGCCGATGGCGCGACGCCCCTGCACCAGCGCCTTGTTGATCTTGCTGGCCGTGGTGTCCGTGAGGTCGATCTTCATGGCCGGCGCCAGCTCCGTCCGTCTCGTTCGAGCATCTCGTCGGCCTCGCGGGGCCCCCATGTGCCGGCCGGGTACTGCGCGGGCTTGCCGTGCTTGTCCCAGTACTCCTCGATCGGGTCGAGGATCTTCCAGGACAGCTCGACCTCCTCGGTGCGCGGGAACAGGTTCGAGTCGCCGAGCAGGACGTCCAGGATCAGGCGCTCGTACGCCTCGGGGCTGGACTCCGTGAAGGACTCGCCGTAGGCGAAGTCCATGGACACGTCCCGGATCTCCATCGAGGTGCCCGGCACCTTGGAGCCGAAGCGGACGGTGACGCCCTCGTCGGGCTGGACGCGGATGACGACCGCGTTCTGCCCGAGCTCCTCGGTGGCGGTGGTGTCGAAGGGGGAGTGCGGGGCGCGCTGGAAGACGACCGCGATCTCGGTGACCCGGCGGCCGAGGCGCTTGCCGGTGCGCAGATAAATGGGGACGCCCGCCCAGCGGCGGTTGTCGATCTCCAGCTTGACCGCGGCGTAGGTGTCGGTCTTCGACTTGGGGTCGATGCCCTCCTCCTGGAGGTAGCCGACCGCCTTCTCGCCGCCCTGCCAGCCGGCCGTGTACTGCGCGAACACGGTGTCGCGGCCGAGGTCCCTGGGCAGCCGGACGGCACCGAGCACCTTGGTCTTCTCGGCGGCCAGCGCGTCCGCGTCGAAGGAGGCGGGCTCCTCCATGGCGGTGAGGGCCAGCAGCTGGAGGAGGTGGTTCTGGATGACGTCACGGGCGGCGCCGATGCCGTCGTAGTAACCGGCACGGCCGCCGATACCGATGTCCTCGGCCATGGTGATCTGCACATGGTCCACGAAGGACCGGTTCCAGATCGGCTCGAACATGGTGTTGGCGAACCGCAGCGCCAGGATGTTCTGGACGGTCTCCTTGCCCAGGTAGTGGTCGATGCGGAAGACCTGGTCCGGGGCGAAGACCTCGTGCACGATCGCGTTGAGCTCCTCGGCCGACTTCAGGTCGTGGCCGAAGGGCTTCTCGATGACCGCGCGCCGCCAGGAGCCGCCGGTCTGGTCGGCCAGGCCGTGCTTCTTCAGCTGCTGGATGACCACGGGGAAGGACTTCGGCGGCACGGACAGGTAGAAGGCGAAGTTGCCGCCTGTGCCCTGCGCCTTGTCCAGCTCCCCGATCGTGGAGCGCAGCCGCTCGAACGCGTCGTCGTCGTCGAAGGTGCCCTGGACGAAGCGCATGCCCTGGATGAGCTGCTGCCAGACCTCCTCGCGGAACGGCGTACGGGCGTGCTCCTTGACCGCGTCGTGAACCTCGTTGGCGAAGTCCTCGTCCTGCCACTCGCGGCGGGCGAAGCCGACGAGCGAGAAGCCCGGCGGCAGCAGACCGCGGTTGGCCAGGTCGTAGACGGCAGGCATCAGCTTTTTCCGTGACAAATCGCCCGTAACGCCGAAGATGACCAGGCCCGACGGCCCCGCGATACGCGGAAGCCGTCGGTCCGCGGCGTCACGAAGCGGATTCGCTCCGTGTATGGATGTCAAGGTGTCAGCCCTCCGAGGGGGCGAGGCGCTGCAGCTCCGCCTCGGTCGACTTGAGCAGGTCGTTCCAGGAGGCCGCGAACTTGTCGACGCCCTCGACCTCCAGGAGCTGGACCACGTCGTTGTACGAGATCCCGAGCTTCTCGACGGCGTCGAGACCGGCGCGCGCCTGTTCGTAGGTGCCCGCGATGGTGTTGCCGCGGATCTCGCCGTGGTCCTCGGTGGCCAGCAGGGTGGCCTCCGGCATGGTGTTCACCGTGTTCGGCGCCACCAGCTCCTCGACGTACATGGTGTCCTTGTAGGCCGGGTCCTTGACGCCGGTGGAGGCCCACAGCGGACGCTGCTTGTTGGCCCGCGCCTTGTCGAGGGCCAGCCAGCGGTCGCTGCCGAACACCTCTTCGTACGCCTGGTAGGCGAGCTGCGCGTTGGCGATCGCCGCCTTGCCGCGCACCGCCTTCGCCTCGGGAGTGCCGAGCTCGTCGATCCTCTTGTCGATCTCGGTGTCCACACGGGACACGAAGAAGGACGCCACCGAGTGGATCTTGGACAGGTCCAGGCCGCGCTCCTTAGCCTTTTCGAGGCCGGTCATGTAGGCGTCCATGACCTCGCGGTAGCGCTCGAGCGAGAAGATCAGCGTGACGTTGACACTGATGCCGTTGGCGATGGTCTCGGTGATCGCCGGGAGGCCCGCCTTGGTGGCCGGGATCTTGATGAGCGTGTTAGGGCGGTCGACGAGCCAGGCGAGCTGCTTGGCCTCGGCGACGGTGGCCCGGGTGTTGTGCGCCAGGCGCGGGTCGACCTCGATCGACACCCGGCCGTCCTGGCCCTGCGTGGCGTCGAACACCGGGCGCAGGATGTCCGCCGCGTCCCGGACGTCCGCCGTGGTGATCATGCGGACCGCCTCTTCGACGGTCACCTTGCGGGCGGCGAGGTCGGCGAGCTGCTGCTCGTAGCCGTCGCCCGACGAGATCGCCTTCTGGAAGATCGTCGGGTTGGTGGTGACGCCCACGACGTGCTGCTGGTCGATCAGTTCGGCGAGGTTGCCGGACGTGATCCGCTTGCGCGACAGGTCGTCCAGCCAGATCGCGACGCCTTCTTCGGAGAGGCGCTTGAGTGCGTCTGTCATGGAAAATGCATCTCCTACATATCGTATATCAGCGTCAGCGCTGGGCTGCGGCGATCGATTCCCGGGCGGCGGATGCGACGTTCTCGGCAGTGAAGCCGAACTCGCGGAAGAGGACCTTGCCGTCGGCCGAAGCACCGAAGTGCTCCAGGGAAACGATGCGGCCCGCATCCCCGACGAACCGGTGCCAGGTCAGACCGATCCCGGCCTCCACCGCGACCCGCGCCCTCACCGACGGCGGCAGGACGCTGTCCCGGTACCCCTGGTCCTGCTCGTCGAACCACTCCACGGACGGCATCGACACGACTCGCGTCGGAACACCCTCGGCCTGGAGCTGCTCGCGGGCCTCGACGGCCACGTGCACCTCGGAACCGGTGGCGATCAGAATGACCTGCGGCCCCGTGCTCTGCCCGTCGGGCCCTTCGGCCTCGAACATCACGTAACCGCCGCGCGCGGTGTCCTCGTTCGGCTCGTACGTCGGCACGCCCTGGCGGGTCAGCGCGAGACCGTGCGGGGCACCCTTGCCGAACTCCTTGGTCCAGCGCCGCAGCACCTCGCGCCAGGCGATCGCGGTCTCGTTGGCGTCGGCCGGGCGGACGACGTTCAGGCCCGGGATGGCGCGCAGCGAGGCCAGATGCTCGACGGGCTGGTGGGTCGGGCCGTCCTCACCGAGGCCGATGGAGTCGTGCGTCCACACGTACGTCACCGGCAGGTGCATGAGCGCCGACAGACGCACCGCGTTGCGCATGTAGTCGGAGAACACGAGGAACGTGCCGCCGTAGACGCGGGTGTTGCCGTGCAGCGTGATGCCGTTCATCTCCGCGGCCATGGAGTGCTCGCGGATGCCGAAGTGGATCGTGCGGCCGTACGGGTTCGCGCCCGGGAGCGGGTTGTCCGCCGGCAGGAAGGAGCTGTTCTTGTCGATGGTCGTGTTGTTCGAGCCGGCCAGGTCGGCCGAGCCGCCCCATAGCTCCGGGATGACCGCGCCGAGGGCCTGCAGCACCTTGCCGGAGGCGGCACGCGTGGCGACACCCTTGCCCGCCTCGAAGACCGGGAGCTTCTCCTCCCAGCCGGTGGGCAGCTCACCCTTGCTCATGCGGTCGAACTCGGCGGCGCGCTCCGCGTTCTTGTCGCGCCACTCCTGGAACGACTTCTCCCACTCGGCCTTCGCCTCACGGCCGCGCTCGAGGGCCTTGCGGGTGTGGTTGATGACCTCGTCGGTCACCTCGAAGCTCTTGTCCGGGTCGAAGCCCAGCACACGCTTGGTGGCCGCGACCTCGTCATCGCCGAGCGCCGAGCCGTGTGCGGCCTCGGTGTTCTGCGCGTTCGGGGCCGGCCAGGCGATGATCGAGCGCATCGCGATGAAGGACGGCCGGTCCGTGACCTTCTTGGCCTCCTGGATCGCGTCGTAGACGGCGTGCGGGTCCAGGTCGCCGTCCGGCTTGGGGGCGACGCGCTGGACGTGCCAGCCGTACGCCTCGTAGCGCTTGACGGTGTCCTCGGAGACGGCCGTCTCGGTGTCGCCCTCGATCGAGATGTGGTTGTCGTCCCACAGCAGGACCAGATTGCCGAGCTTCTGGTGGCCGGCCAGCGAGGAGGCCTCGGCGGAGATGCCCTCCTGGAGGCAGCCGTCACCGGCGATGCAGTAGATGAAGTGGTCGAAGGGCGAGGCGCCCTGCGGGGCGTCCGGGTCGAACAGGCCGCGCTCGTACCGGGAGGCCATGGCCATGCCCACCGCGTTCGCGACACCCTGGCCCAGCGGGCCGGTCGTCGTCTCCACGCCGCGCGTGTGCCCGTACTCGGGGTGGCCGGGGGTCTTGGAGCCCCAGGTGCGGAAGGCCTTCAGATCGTCCAGCTCCAGCCCGAAACCGGCCAGGTAGAGCTGCGTGTAGAGGGTCAGGGACGTGTGGCCGGCGGACAGTACGAAGCGGTCACGGCCCACCCACTCGGGATCCACCGGGTCGTGGCGCATCACCTTCTGGAAGAGGGTGTAGGCGGCCGGAGCAAGGCTCATCGCCGTACCGGGATGGCCGTTGCCGACCTTTTGTACGGCATCGGCGGCCAGGACGCGGGCGGTGTCGACGGCCCGCTGGTCCAACTCGGTCCACTCGAGGTCTGTTGTGGTCGGCTTGGTGCTCACCCTGGGTCAGGGCTCCTCTCCACATGTCGAATGCCGGTGCACTGGGCGCCCACCGGCCGTTGCTGAGCCTACCCCCGTAAGTACGTGCGTCTTTTCGAGTCATTCCAGACTGCCGGGAGTCGCCGGGATCCGCCTCCCGACCGGGTTGATCCGTAGTCGGCATCTGAATACGGAGCCGCTCATCCGACTGCTCAATCGAGCGAAGTCCGGCTCGTGTCCTGCCGCTCTTTCGCCGACCGCACGACCGCTGCCAACACGACCCACCCCCGCGAAGGGGGCGCTGTGGGCAACGTCTAAAGTTGCGTGAGTACGCGCGAGCCTTTACCCGGAATTCACAGCCGGCGGGCTTGCTGGGATGTCTCTGTCAGGGGTGTACGTGACGGCCGTCGAATCCCGTCCAACGGGTGGGGGCACCGCCCACGCCCTTAAGGCTGTGGAGGAGCTCGGGACGAGCAGCAGCCTGGGCCAGCGGCCGTTTGGGGCCCGTGTCAAGGCGTTCGTGGCGCTGACCAAGCCGCGGATCATCGAGCTGTTGCTGATCACCACCGTCCCGGTGATGTTCCTCGCCCAGCAGGGGGTGCCGAGCCTCAGGCTGGTGCTGCTCACCTGTATCGGCGGTTACCTCTCGGCGGGCGGCGCCAACGCGCTCAACATGTACATCGACCGTGACATCGACGCGCTCATGGAGCGCACCTCGCAGCGCCCCCTGGTCACCGGCATGGTCAGCCCTCGTGAGTGCCTCACTTTCGGCATCACATTGGCAGTCGTCTCGACGCTGCTGTTCGGATTCACCGTCAACTGGCTGTCCGCCTGGCTGTCGCTCGGAGCGCTCCTTTTCTACGTCGTCGTCTACACGATGATCCTCAAACGGCGTACTTCGCAGAACATCGTCTGGGGCGGCATCGCCGGCTGTCTTCCGGTCCTCATCGGCTGGTCGTCCGTCACGAACTCCCTGTCGTGGGCGCCGGTCATCCTCTTCCTCGTCATGTTCTTCTGGACGCCGCCGCACTACTGGCCGCTGTCCATGAAGGTCAAGGAGGACTACGCGCGCGTGGGCGTGCCGATGCTGCCGGTCGTCGCCTCCAACAAGGTGGTCGCCCGCCAGATCGTGATCTACAGCTGGGTGATGGTCGTGGTCTCGCTGCTGCTCACCCCGCTCGGTTACACCGGCTGGTTCTACACGGTGGTGGCGCTGGCGGCCGGCGGGTTCTGGCTGTGGGAGGCGCACGGACTGCAGAACCGGGCCAGGGCCGAGGTGACGGGCGTCAAGCTCAAGGAGATGCGCCTGTTCCACTGGTCCATCACCTATGTGTCCATCCTCTTCGTCGCCGTCGCGGTGGATCCCTTCCTGCGCTGAGGGCGTGGCCCAGCACACGCCCCCGTGCTCTCGCCAGTCGATCTACCCGTGAGTAGCATCCTGACCATGGCAGACACCAAGCAGGTTGACGAGGGCACCGACGCCAAGCGGGCCGCCAAGGCCGAGCGCAGGGCGGCCCGGCTCGCCAAGGAGATCAGCGCCTTCGCCAAGGCGCACGGCGGCGCCGAGGGACAGGTCGCCTACATCGGGGAGCGAGGCGCCCGGATCGTGCTCGTCGGCGAGGACGGCGGTTGGGGCGACCTCGTCGCATCGACGTACGAGATCGCCGAGAAGGCCGTGCAGAAGGCCGGAATCACCGTCCATGAGGCGTTCGACGGCGAGTTCGCGGGCAAGGTGAAGACCGGCCCGTACGAGTGGACGCGCATGGCGGGAATCCAGCTCGGTGGCCCGGCCAACAGCTGAACAACTGACCGAAGGGCGCGGCGCCGTGACGATATGCGGCTCCGTCGCGTGGGCGTGACCAGCCACGACGGCCCGCAGGCGCCGAATCACTCGCACCCCCCGAACGGCCCCCAACACCTACACCCCGGTTCACCCGTTAGGACCTGTAAGGCAAGCGCAGCGTCCACGCGGGAGTCCGGATGATCGAAACGCCGTCCCTGGTGGACCAGTACTGCCATGGCGTGCTCCGTACCGAGCTGGGCCTCGGTACCTTCGAGGCCCACCTCGCCCGTACCGAGGGCCCGCCTGCGGCCGGCACCACCCTCTTCGACACGCAGACGGGCTTCGCCGTACGCCGCTGGTGTCCGCCGCTGCTCGGTCTGGAGCCGCACTGCCCGCCCGCCCGCTACCTCGCCCGGCGCCGTGAACTCGGCGTCCTGGAGGCGGGGCGCAGACTGCTGCGGGGCAGCGGCATCACGACCTACCTCGTCGACACCGGGCTGCCCGGCGACCTCACCGGGCCCGCCGAGATGGCCTCCGCAGGAGCCGCCGAGGCGCACGAGATCGTCCGCCTGGAGTTGCTCGCCGAACAGGTGGCCGACACCTCGGGCACGGTGGAGTCCTTCCTCGCCAACCTCGCCGAGTCGATCCACGGGGCGGCGGCGCACGCGGTGGCGTTCACGTCGGTGGCGGGCGTACGGCACGGTCTGGCGCTCGCGCCCGAACCGCCGGGGCCGGGTGAGGTACGGGGCGCGGCCGGCCGCTGGCTCGCGGGGCGCCGGGTGGGCGGGACCCTGTCGGACCCGGTCCTGCTCCGCCATCTGCTGTGGAGCGCGGTGGCCTCGGGGCGGCCCCTCCAGCTCCACGCCGGCCTCGGTGAACCGGGCCTGCGCATCGACCGCACCGACCCGGTCCTGCTCACCGACTTCGTACGCGCCACGGCGGGGCTCGGCACGGACCTCGTCCTGCTGCACGGCTATCCGTACCACCGGCACGCGGCGCATCTGGCCGGGGTGTTCCCGCACGTGTACGCGGACCTGGGCGCGGTGCTCGTCCGCACGGGCGCCCGGGCCGCCGACGTGCTGGCCGAGATCCTGGAACTGGCCCCCTTCGGCAAGCTCCTCTTCTCCAGCGGCGCCCACGGCCTGCCCGAGCTCCATGTGGTGGGTGCCCGCCTGTTCCGTGAGGCGCTCTCGCGACTGCTGGGTGGCTGGGTCACCGAGGGCGCCTGGTCGCTGGCGGACGCGCAGCGGGTGGCGGGGATGATCGCGGCGGGGAACGCGCAGCGGGTGTACGGGCTGAAGTGAGCCGCCGGGGCCGTGCTTACGGCTCCGGAGGGGGCGTCAGGCGGCGGTGAGGGCCGACTCCGCCGAGGGACCCGGGAGGTCCGCCGTCACCTCGGACCGTTCGCGCAGCGACAGCAGAACCCGGAGCACCCCGATCCACACCAGACAGGAGCCGAGCATGTGCAGGCCGACCAGGACCTCGGGAAGGTGTGTGAAGTACTGGACGTAGCCGATGACGCCCTGGCCGAGGAGGACCAGGAACAGCTCCCGTGTGCGGTGGAGCGGGCCCCTGGGTGCGTCGACCGCCTTCAGGACGAACCAGAGGGCGAAGGTCAGCGTCACCACGATCCAGGCGAGCACGGCGTGCAGCTTGGCGACGGTCTCCCAGTCGATCTGGATGCGCTCGACGTCGCTGGAGTCGCCCGCGTGCGGGCCCGCGCCGGTGACCACCGTGCCGACTGCGATCAGCAGGACCGAGGCGACGACCAGGAACCACACCAGCTGCTGCACGGCCTTGCCGACCAGCGGACGCGGTGCCGCGTCACCCTCCCGTGTGCGCTGCCACATGACGGTCGCCACCGTGATGAGCGCGGTGGAGAGCAGGAAGTGGGCGGCGACGGTGTACGGGTTGAGGCCCACGAGGACCACGATGCCGCCGAGGACCGCGTTGCTCATGACGACCCAGAACTGGGCCCAGCCGAGTCGGGTGAGACCGCGTCGCCACGGCTTCTGCGAGCGCGCGGCAATGATCGCCCAGCCGACCGCCGCGCACAGCACGTACGTCAGCATGCGATTGCCGAACTCGATGGCGCCGTGCATGCCCATGGCGCTGGTCGTGGTCAGCGAGTCGTCCGTGCACTGCGGCCAGGTCGGGCAGCCGAGCCCCGAACCCGTGAGGCGTACGGCACCGCCGGTGACGACGATGACCACCGACATGACGAGCGCGGCGAGTGCCGCCCGCTGAACGGTCCGGGGCTCCGGGGTCCAGCGTGCGGCGATGAAGGCGAGCGGGTTGCGCACGGCCGCTACGGCGTCGGCGCGGGTCACGTTTGGCACGCCCCCATCGTAGGGGGGCGCTTGTGCACGAATTCACGTGGGTGTGCCACGGCCCGAACGGGCGGGTTCCGCTGCCGGGACGCTCGGACGTGAGCACCCGTAGCCGGCGCCTCACGCACATGGGGAGCGCGTGATCCGTGCCGTACGCCTGCTCGTAGCGCCGTAGCGCCGTAGCGCCGTAGCGCCGTAGCGCCGTAGCGCCGTAGCGCCGCGCCCGGTACGTCGACCGCCGGGCCCTCGTGGCCCTGGGCGACGCCCCTTCCGGGCTGCTCACTCCCAGCGGAAGAACCGGCCGGCCGCAGCCAGCCCCACGACCGCCCACACGGCCAGTATTCCCAGGTCGCCGACGGGCATGCCGCCGCCGTGCTGGAGGACGCTTCGCAGGCCGTCCGACAGCGCGGAGATGGGGAGCAGACCGAGGACGTCCTGGGCGCCGGAGGGGAACTTGTCCAACGGCACGATCACGCCGCCGCCGACGAGCAGCAACAGGAAGACCAGGTTGGCGGCCGCCAGGGTCGCCTCGGCCTTCAGCGTGCCCGCCATCAGCAGGCCGAGACCGGAGAAGGCCGCGGTCCCCAGGACCAGCAGGAGCAGCACGGACAGCGGGTCACCGTGCGGCGACCAGCCGAGGGCGTAGGCGATCACCGTCAGCAGGATCACCTGGAGGACCTCGGTGACCAGGACGGAGGCCGTCTTGGCGGACATCAGCCCCCAGCGGGGGAGCGGCGAGGAGGCGAGCCGCTTCAGCACGCCGTACCGGCGCTCGAAGCCGGTCGCGATGGCCTGCCCCGTGAACGCGGTCGACATCACGGCGAGCGCGAGGATGCCGGGTGTGAGGAAGTCGACGGCCTTGCCGGCACCGGTGTCCACGATGTCGACGGAGCCGAAGAGGACCAGCAGCAGTGTCGGGATGACGACCGTCAGGAGCAGCTGCTCGCCGTTGCGCAGCAGCATCTTCGTCTCGAGCGCGGCCTGTGCCGCGATCATGCGCAGAAGGGGGGCGGCGCCGGGCTTCGGCGCGTAGGTACCGGCGGTGGTCACGAACGCAGCTCCTTGCCCGTCAGCTCGAGGAAGACGTCTTCCAGGGTGTGCCGTTCGACGGAGATGCTGTCGGGCATCACCCCGTGCTGGGCACACCAGGAGGTGACCGTCGCGAGCAGCTGCGGGTTGACCTTGCCCACGACACGGTAGGCGCCCGGCGTCAGCTCCCCCGCCGTGCAGTCCGCCGGGAGCGCCTTCAGCAGGGACGCCACGTCGAGGCCCGGGCGGCCCGTGAAGCGCAGGGTGTTCTCGGCGCCGCCGCGGCACAGCTCCTCCGGGGAGCCCTGCGCGATGACCCGGCCCCCGTCGATGATCGCGACGTCGTCGGCGAGCTGCTCGGCCTCATCCATGTAGTGCGTCGTCAGGATCACGGACACGCCGTCGGCGCGCAGATCGCGTACGAGGTCCCAGGTGGCCCGGCGGGCCTGGGGATCGAGGCCGGCGGTCGGCTCGTCCAGGAAGACCAGGTCCGGGCGGCCGACGACGGCCATGGCGAGCGCCAGCCGCTGCTGCTGTCCGCCCGACAGGCGCCGGTAGGCCGTGCGTCCGCAGCCGCCCAGCCCCAGTCGCTCGATGAGAGCCTCCACGTCCAGCGGGTGTGCGTGCAGCTTGGCGACATGGCGGAGCATCTCGTCGGCCCGGGCGCCTGAGTAGATGCCGCCGGACTGGAGCATGACACCTATGCGGGGACGCAACGCCGAGGCTTGGCGGACCGGGTCGAGGCCCAGGACGCGCACCGTGCCGGAGTCCGGCTTCCGGTACCCCTCGCAGGTCTCGACCGTGGTCGTCTTGCCCGCCCCGTTGGGGCCGAGCACGGCGGTGACACCCGCCCGGGCCACCAGGTCGAGGCTGTCCACCGCGGTCTTCCCGCCGTACCGCTTCACCAGGGACTGGACCTGGACGACCGGCTCACTTCGCATGGGTCCAGAGTCTAGGTAGGCGTGTCGGGCGCGGGACCAGGGGGTCCGAAAACTACTCCTCGCCCGGCCGGTGCAGCGCCAGCCACCGCTGCGCGTACGCCACCGCGTCCGGCACGGGGAACAGCCGTACGGGGGCCGCGCCCACCTTCCCCTGTACGACCGGGCGGTCCCGCTCGAAGTCGTGGCCCAGCTCGTCGAACCGGTCCGAGGTGATCGCCACCTCGGTCACGACCTCCCATCCGCCCCGACCCGGCCTGCCCACCCGGACCAAGGGCGACGGGATGCGGTACTCGGCCAGGTGGAAGCTCGTGCACGCGTGGTAGCCGGCCCCCAGCAGGAGCACGCGCGCTCCCATCGCCTCCAGCCGGGCCAGCGGACTGCGCTCACCGAGGCGGCAGTCGGGCGCGTGGCCCTCGACGACCTCCGCCGCCCGCGCTCCGACCGCCGCGAACGACGTCTGGGGGTGCGCGCTGCGCAGGGCACCGGGCCATGTGCGCACGGTCTCCGGTATCACGCCGACCCCGCGCGAGGGTGTGACGAGCGGGTCGTACGCGGGCATCGTGGCCCGGATCGTCTCCCACCACTCTTCGGGCACCGGCGGATTGCCCCACACCGCCGGGTCCGAGAGGTCGCCGGACTGGGTGGGGACCACCAGCGTGCCCTCCGGACCGAGCGCGTCGAGCAGCCCCTGGACGACCGCGACGACACCTCCGCACACCCAGCCCAGCGAGCTGAGGGAGGAGTGCACGAGGAGTGTCTCACCGGGCGCGACGCCGAGCGTGCGCAGCTGTGTGAAAACCGTGTCCCGGGTGACAAGAGGGTTGGTCGGAGGGGGTGTGGGCATGGTTCGGCAGTCTTGCTGACGGGCCCGGCCCGCGCCACCCGTTTGATCGACCAAAGATCGTTTCCGCAGGTCAGTTTAGGTATGCCTAAGTGATGTACCGCACCGCCGGGCCGCCCGGGCGGCGCTTGTCAGGCTCTGAGGAATTACGCAACAATGGCGTTGTGAAAAACGTCGGCGAGGCTCGGGAGGTCCCCATGGGGGCCCCTCAGGAGGAGCTCGCGACCGGGGAGCGCTCGACGCGCAACCGGGTCGCGCGGTCCATCCTGGACCACGGCCCCTCGACCGTCGCCGAGCTCGCCGGGAGGCTGGGGCTCACCCAGGCGGCCGTACGGCGGCACCTGGACGCACTGGTCGCCGACGATGTCGTTCAGGCCCGTGAGCAGCGCGTGTACGGGGCGCGTACGCGCGGTCGCCCCGCCAAGGTCTTCGCGCTCACCGACTGCGGCCGCGACGCCTTCGACCAGTCGTACGACAAACTGGCTGCGGACGCGCTGCGCTGGATCCAGCAGCGGTACGGCGGGGACGATGCCGTCGTCGCCTTCGCGCGCGCCAGGCTCGCCGAGCAGGCCACCGCCTACCGCAAGGCGATCGAGGCCGCCGATCCGGAACAGCGGACCGAAGCGCTGGCCAAGGCCTTGAGCGTGGACGGGTACGCTGCCACGGCGCGCAGCGCACCGGTCGGCGAGCAGCTCTGCCAGCACCACTGCCCGGTCGCCCATGTCGCGGAACAGTTCCCGCAACTGTGCGAGGTCGAGACGGAGATCTTCTCCCAGCTGCTCGGCACGCACGTCCAGCGGCTGGCGACGATCGCGCACGGCGACGGCGTCTGCACGACGTTCATCCCCAAGGCGCCCCCAGCAGCCGAATCCCCAAAGATTTCCAAGACCACCAACAACGCATCTGCCAGCACGGCCGGGAGGAACCCCGCATGACTCTCCCCACGGAGACTGCCCACCCCGAACTCGAGGGCCTGGGCAACTACGAATACGGCTGGGCCGACTCCGACGAGGCCGGTGCCGCGGCGAAGCGCGGTCTGAACGAAGACGTCGTCCGTGACATCTCGGCGAAGAAGTCCGAGCCGGAGTGGATGACCAAGCTGCGCCTCAAGGGTCTGAAGCTCTTCGAGAAGAAGCCCATGCCGAACTGGGGCTCGGACCTGTCGGGCATCGACTTCGACAACATCAAGTACTTCGTGCGCTCCACGGAGAAGCAGGCGGAGTCCTGGGAGGACCTGCCCGAGGACATCAAGAACACGTACGACAAGCTGGGCATCCCGGAGGCGGAGAAGCAGCGCCTCGTGGCCGGTGTCGCGGCGCAGTACGAGTCGGAGGTCGTCTACCACCAGATCCGCGAGGACCTGGAGGAGCAGGGCGTCATCTTCCTCGACACCGACACCGCGCTGAAGGAGCACCCGGAGCTCTTCAAGGAGTACTTCGGGACCGTCATCCCGGCCGGTGACAACAAGTTCGCCTCGCTGAACACCGCCGTGTGGTCCGGCGGCTCCTTCATCTACGTGCCGCCGGGCGTGCACGTGGAGATCCCGCTCCAGGCCTACTTCCGCATCAACACGGAGAACATGGGCCAGTTCGAGCGGACCCTGATCATCGTCGACGAGGGTGCCTACGTGCACTACGTCGAGGGTTGTACGGCCCCGATCTACAAGTCGGACTCGCTGCACTCCGCGGTGGTCGAGATCATCGTCAAGAAGAACGCCCGCTGCCGCTACACGACCATCCAGAACTGGTCGAACAACGTCTACAACCTGGTCACCAAGCGCGCCGTGGCCTACGAGGGCGCGACCATGGAGTGGATCGACGGCAACATCGGCTCCAAGGTGACGATGAAGTACCCCGCCGTCTACCTGATGGGCGAGCACGCCAAGGGCGAGACCCTCTCCATCGCCTTCGCGGGCGAGGGCCAGCACCAGGACGCCGGTTCCAAGATGGTCCACATGGCCCCGAACACCTCGTCCAACATCGTCTCCAAGTCGGTGGCGCGCGGCGGCGGCCGTACCTCGTACCGCGGCCTGGTCGAGATCGGCGAGGGCGCTGCGGGCTCCAAGTCCAACGTGCTCTGTGACGCGCTGCTCGTCGACACCATCTCCCGTTCCGACACGTACCCCTACGTGGACGTCCGCGAGGACGACGTCTCCATGGGCCACGAGGCCACCGTCTCCAAGGTCTCCGAGGACCAGCTCTTCTACCTGATGAGCCGTGGTCTCTCCGAGTTCGAGGCGATGGCGATGATCGTGCGCGGCTTCGTCGAGCCGATCGCCAAGGAGTTGCCCATGGAGTACGCGCTGGAGCTCAACCGGCTGATCGAGCTGCAGATGGAAGGCGCGGTCGGCTGACCCGCCCTCCAAGTAGCGGCGGCCCGCCCGTACGGGGCGGGCCGAGGATCACAACTGACGTAGGAAGAGAGCACAAGACCAGCCATGGCTGAGGCCCAGAACTCCCCCACTCTCGGCTCCGCTCGAGCGGGGGGACCCCCACCGGCAGGCTCCACCACCGCCGGCCAGATCGCGGTGGCGGCCGAGTCGACCGTCGCCACCCGCATGAGCGCGCCGCCGTCCTTCGACGTGGCGGACTTCCCGGTCCCGCACGGCCGTGAGGAGGAGTGGCGGTTCACGCCGCTGGAGCGGCTGCGCGGGCTGCACGACGGCACCGCCGTCGCCAATGGCGGTGGCGTGAAGATGACCGTCGAGGCCCCCGAGGGCGTCGCCGTCGAGACGGTCGGCCGCGACGACGCCCGGCTCGGCAAGGCGGGCACCCCGGTGGACCGCGTCGCCGCGCAGGCATACTCGGCCTTCGAGAAGGCCGGCGTGGTCACCGTCCCGAAGGAGGCCGTGCTCACCGAGCCGATCCGCATCGCGGTGCACGGCGAGGGCGGGGTCGCCTTCGGCCACCAGCTGATCGAGCTCGGCGCCTTCGCCGAGGCCGTGGTGGTCATCGACCACACCGGTGACGCGGTGCTCGCCGCCAATGTCGACTACGTCCTCGGCGACGGCGCCAAGCTGACCGTCGTCTCCGTCCAGGACTGGGACGACAAGGCCGTGCACGTGGCTCAGCACAACGCGCTGGTCGGCCGGGACGCCTCGTTCAAGTCGGTCGTCGTGACCTTCGGCGGCGACGTCGTACGCCTGCACCCGCGCGTGACCTATGCGGGCACCGGCGGCGAGGCCGAGCTGTACGGCCTGTACTTCACCGACCAGGGCCAGCACCAGGAGCACCGGCTCTTCGTCGACCACAACACCCCGCACTGCAAGTCGAACGTCGCCTACAAGGGCGCGCTCCAGGGTGAGGACGCGCACGCCGTGTGGATCGGTGACGTGCTCATCGAGGCCAAGGCCGAGGGCACGGACACGTACGAGATGAACCGCAACCTGGTCCTCACGGACGGCGCCCGCGTCGACTCGGTCCCCAACCTGGAGATCGAGACCGGCGAGATCGTCGGCGCCGGCCACGCCTCCGCCACCGGCCGCTTCGACGACGAGCAGCTCTTCTACCTGATGGCCCGCGGTATCCCCGAGCACGAGGCCCGCCGCCTCGTGGTCCGCGGCTTCTTCGCCGAGCTGGTCCAGCAGATCGGCGTCGCGGACATCGAGGAACGCCTGATCGCCAAGATCGAAGAGGAGCTGGAGGCGTCGGTCGCATGACTGACTCGTCGAAGTTCGTACGCGTCTGTGGGCTGAGCGAGCTGGAGGAGGACACCCCGAAGCGGGTGGAACTCGACGGCACGCCCATCTCGGTCGTCAGGACCGAGGGCGAGGTGTTCGCGATCAACGACATCTGTTCCCACGCGAATGTCTCGCTGTCCGAGGGCGAGGTCGACGACTGCCACATCGAGTGCTGGCTGCACGGCTCGCGCTTCGACCTCCGTTCCGGAAAGCCCGACGCCCTCCCGGCGACGCGCCCCGTCCCCGTATACCCCGTAAAGATCGAAGGGGACGACGTGCTCGTCTCCCTCACCCAGGAGTCCTGAGGCACCCATGGCAACGCTTGAAATCCGAGACCTGCACGTCACCGTCGAGGCCGACAACGCCACGAAGGAAATCCTCAAGGGCGTCGACCTCACCGTGAAGCAGGGCGAGACGCACGCCATCATGGGCCCCAACGGCTCGGGCAAGTCGACCCTCGCCTACTCGCTCGCGGGTCACCCCAAGTACACGATCACCAGCGGCACCGTGCTGCTCGACGGCGAGAACGTCCTGGAGATGTCCGTCGACGAGCGCGCCCGCGCGGGCCTGTTCCTGGCCATGCAGTACCCGGTCGAGGTCCCCGGCGTCTCGGTCTCCAACTTCCTGCGCACCTCCGCCACCGCGATCCGCGGCGAGGCCCCCAAGCTGCGCACCTGGGTGAAGGAGGTCAAGGAGACCATGGAGCGCCTCAACATGGACCCGTCCTTCGCCGAGCGTAACGTCAACGAGGGCTTCTCCGGCGGTGAGAAGAAGCGCCACGAGATCCTCCAGCTGGAGCTGCTCAAGCCGAAGATCGCGATCCTCGACGAGACGGACTCCGGTCTGGACGTCGACGCCCTGCGCATCGTCTCCGAGGGCGTCAACCGCGTCCGCGAGACCGGCGAGGTCGGCACCATGCTGATCACCCACTACACGCGCATCCTGCGCTACATCAAGCCCGACTACGTCCACGTCTTCTCCGCCGGACGGATCGTCGAGTCCGGCGGCGCCGAGCTCGCCGACAAGCTGGAGGACGAGGGCTACGAGGCCTACACGAAGGGTGGCGCATCCGCGTGACACAGCTGCCGGGCCTCCTCGACACCGAGGCGATCCGTAAGGACTTCCCTGTCCTGGACCGGTTGGTCCACGACGGCAAGAAGCTCGTGTACCTGGACAACGCGGCGACCTCGCAGAAGCCGCGCCAGGTGCTCGACGTCCTCGGCGAGTACTACGAGCGCTACAACGCCAACGTCCACCGCGGTGTGCATGTGCTCGCCGAGGAGGCCACGGCGCTGTACGAGGGCGCGCGTGACAAGGTCGCCGCGTTCATCAACGCTCCGAGCCGCGACGAGGTGATCTTCACCAAGAACGCCTCCGAGTCGCTCAACCTCGTGGCGAACATGCTGGGCTGGGCCGACGAGCCCTACCGCGTGGACCGCGACACCGAGATCGTCATCACGGAGATGGAGCACCACTCCAACATCGTGCCGTGGCAGCTGCTGTCGCAGCGCACGGGCGCGAAGCTGAAGTGGTTCGGGCTGACCGACGACGGCCGTCTGGACCTCTCCAACATCGACGAGATCATCACGGAGAAGACGAAGATCGTATCCTTTGTGCTGGTGTCCAACATCCTCGGCACGGTCAACCCGGTCGAGGCGATAGTCCGCCGCGCCCAGGAGGTCGGCGCGCTGGTCTGCATCGACGCCTCGCAGGCCGCGCCGCACATGCCGCTGGACGTCCAGGCCCTGCAGGCCGACTTCGTGGCCTTCACCGGCCACAAGATGTGCGGCCCGACGGGTATCGGCGTGCTGTGGGGCCGCCAGGAGCTGCTGGAGGACCTGCCTCCGTTCCTGGGCGGCGGCGAGATGATCGAGACGGTGTCGATGCACTCGTCGACGTACGCTCCCGCCCCGCACAAGTTCGAGGCGGGCACGCCGCCGATCGCTCAGGCGGTCGGCCTCGGTGCGGCGATCGACTACCTGACCTCGATCGGCATGGACAAGATCCTCGCCCACGAGCACGCGCTCACCGAGTACGCGGTGAAGCGGCTGAGCGAGGTTCCCGACCTGAAGATCATCGGCCCGACCACGGCCGAGGACCGGGGCGCGGCGATCTCCTTCACGCTCGGCGACATCCACCCGCACGACGTGGGCCAGGTCCTCGACGAGCAGGGCATCGCGGTCCGGGTCGGCCACCACTGCGCCCGCCCCGTCTGCCTGCGGTACGGAATTCCTGCGACCACACGAGCGTCGTTCTATCTGTACTCCACGCCGGCCGAGATCGACGCACTGGTCGAGGGGCTGGAGCACGTACGGAACTTCTTCGGCTGAAGGACGTGAGCTGAGACCGTGAAGCTGGATTCGATGTACCGGGAAGTCATCCTGGACCACTACAAGCACCCGCACGGGCGTGGTCTGAGGGATGGCGACGCCGAGGTGCACCACGTCAATCCGACCTGCGGCGACGAGATCACGCTGCGTGTGAAGTACGACGGTACGACGATCAAGGACGTCTCGTACGAGGGCCAGGGCTGCTCCATCAGCCAGGCCTCGGCCTCCGTACTGAACGAACTCCTCGTCGGCAGGGAGCTGGCCGAGGCGCAGAAGATCCAGGAGACCTTCCTGGAGCTGATGCAGTCCAAGGGCCGGATCGAACCCGACGACGCGATGGAGGACATCCTGGAGGACGCGGTCGCGTTCGCCGGTGTCTCCAAGTACCCGGCGCGGGTGAAGTGCGCCCTCCTCAGCTGGATGGCGTGGAAGGACGCGACGGCCCAGGCGCTGGGCGGAGCCGACGCCGAAAGGAAGACGGCATGAGCGACACCGTGGAGATGAAGCCGGTCTCGGAGGAGGAGCTCCGCGAGGCCCTGATGGACGTCGTCGACCCCGAACTGGGCATCGACGTCGTCAACCTCGGGCTGATCTACGGCATCCACATCGACGACGCGGCGAACATCGCCACCGTCGACATGACCCTGACCTCCGCGGCCTGCCCGCTGACGGACGTCATCGAGGACCAGGCCAAGTCGGCCACGGACGGTCTCGTGAACGAGCTGCGGATCAACTGGGTCTGGATGCCGCCGTGGGGCCCCGACAAGATCACGGACGACGGCCGCGAGCAGCTTCGGGCGCTCGGCTTCAACGTCTGAGATACCTGGCTTTTCCAGGCCGAAGAGAAACGGCGACGCCCACGGGCGTCGCCGTTTCTCGTTTCTCGTTCTCGCTTGTCGTGGTCAGTCCAGCCCGTCCACCAGCCGGAACGCCGAGTCCGCTCGGTACAGGCCGGAGTACTGGTACGGATCCAGCTTGAGCTGGAAGTTCTGGTGGCGCAGGAAACGGCCCGGGTAGTTGACCGACTCCAGCATGACCGCGCCCGAGTACGAGGACGAGCGGGGGCAGAAGGTGGCGTCCTGCTTGAAGAGCGCGGAGCCGTCGTTGCGTTCGGCGCGCAGCAGGAAGTTGCGGTGGCGCAGGTAGGTACCGTCGGCCGTGGCGAAGGAGTAGCAGGAGGCGTCGGTCAGGCCCTCGACCAGTTCGAAGGTGGCGGCCCGCCGGGCGGAGGCCGAGCCGACCGGGTCGAGCTTCACATGG
The DNA here is from genome assembly GCF_055561075.1 of Streptomyces sp. NPDC022910. Classification (NCBI taxonomy): domain Bacteria; kingdom Bacillati; phylum Actinomycetota; class Actinomycetes; order Kitasatosporales; family Streptomycetaceae; genus Streptomyces; species Streptomyces sp. NPDC022910. The sequence continues at coordinate 134,756 of NZ_JBVHHL010000014.1, read as the reverse complement.
TCGCCGCTCACGTGCCAGTAGCGGTCCGGGTGGTTGACCGACCGCACCGACCTCCGGGTCGTGGAGGGCGTGGACGTGGCGGGCTTGTCGGCTGCGGTCTTCGACGGGTGGGCGGACGGCCGCCGGGAGCCGGCCGTGTGCTTCCCGGACTGCGGAGTGGGCGAGGCGTTCGTGGCCGTGCGGGACGACTGGACGGAGGTCATGCCGCTCTTCCCGGTGGGCGCGGCGGCGGGGGAGGCGGGCAGCGAGAAGTCGGGCACGTTCGGGTCACCCAGCGTGGCCGCGGTGTCCTTCGCGCCCTCCGATGATGGATCGTCAGTTCCCTTGCTCGCCAAGGAGATCGCTATGGCGCTGGTGGAGAAGACGGCCACGGCGAGCAGGCCGGCCATCCAGAGCCTCCGCGTCCCGGGCGTCCTGGGATCGCCCGGAGCGTCGCCGGTCTCCCACACGGGGGAGGGGGCGGACTGGTCCGGAGCGGGTGGGGGGTTCGTTTCTGGCATGCGGTTCCTTCGGCGTCGCGCGACGGCGCACGCTGAATCGTCAAGTGGGCGTGGCACAGCGGGGAGCACAACGGGGGCGCACGGAGAAAGGCAAGGGGCAGCCGGGTCACGGGCGCACGGAACGGCGGTGGCCGCGGGCGCGGGGTGAGCGGCCGGTGAAACAGTAGTGGACATGGCGGGTTTGCAGCACCCGTTTCGGAGAGCGGTTTCTCCGCGGTAAGTCCTCGCCCCAGGGGCGCCGACCCGGAGGGCCGGCTGCGGTCCTTCCGGTCGGCGTTCAGCGGCTGGGGCCCCCTCAGATCGGTCTGCGCGGGGCGGCGTTGGGCGGATCCCTCGGCCGTCACGGCCACGCGCCGCCGAGCCGCCCGGCCCCATCCCGCCGAGCTGCTGCACATTCACCGCGTGGCCGCCCTGTGCCGCGCGGCCCGCGCCGGACGGCGGCTGCGCGACCGCCCGGCGAGACCGCGTGAGCCGGGTCCGGTCGCCGCGCGGCCGACGACGATCGGAGCGAGCCGGCGCCGTCGGCTTGTGTACAGTCGTACGCATCGATGCGTACACTCGTACACATGGGATATGCCTTCCTCTCCGGGGCCATCGCCGCCGAAGTCGTCGCCACGACCGCCATGAAGTACAGCGACGGCTTCAGCAGGTTGTGGCCGTCGCTGATGACCCTCCTGGGTTATGTCGTTTCCTTCGCGCTGCTCGCGCAGACCCTGAAGACCCTGTCGATCGGCACCGCCTACGCGATCTGGGCCGGGGTCGGCACCGCGACCGTCGCCTCCATCGGGCTGGTGCTCTTCGGGGAGGGGCTGGGTCTCGCGAAGATCGTCGGTATCGCGCTGATCATCGGCGGGGTGGTGGTGCTCAACCTGGGAGGCGCGCACTGATGCCCCGGCGGTACGACCCCGAGCGGCGGCAGCGGATCATCGACGCGGCGATCCGGGTCGTGGCCAAGAAGGGCATCGCCGGACTGAGCCACCGTTCCGTCGCCGCCGAGGCCGACGTGCCGCTCGGCTCCACGACCTACCACTTCAAGACGCTCGACGAACTGATGGTCGCCGCGCTGCGTCAGACGAACGAGGGCTTCGCCAAAGTGCTCGCCGCGAGTGGTCTGGAGGACGCGGAGGGCGACCTTGCCACGGACCTCGCCAGGGCCCTGGGGGAGTGGCTGGGCGGCGACCGCACGGGCGTCGAGCTGGAGTACGAGCTCTATCTCGCGGCCCTGCGCCGGCCCGCCCTGCGGCCCGTCGCCGCCGAGTGGACGGAGGAGACCGCCGAGCGACTGGCCCGGCGCACGGACGAGGTCACCGCGCGGGCCCTGCTCGCGCTGATGGACGGGATCTGCCTGCAGGTGCTGTTGACCGGGTCGCCGTACGACGAGCAGTACGCGAGACAGGCACTGGCACGTGTGATTCCGTGACGACTTGGCTGATCGCCGCGGAGGCGGCCGCACTGCCTCCCCGGGCGCGCCCGGCAGGTGAGACGCTCGTTTCACCGGTTCGCCCACGCGCCACCCGCCACGTTAGGTTTTTCCCCATGACCGACACGACTGCTCCTCGTACCACCGGTGCCGTGGCCGCCGGACTTGCCACGATCGCCGCCGACGGCACCGTCCTCGACACCTGGTTCCCCGCGCCCGAGCCGGCCGCCGAGCCCGGCCCGTCCGGCACGGAGCGGCTGTCCGCAGAGCGTGCCGTGGAGCTGCTCGGTGAAGGCGCCGCGAAGGCGATCGGCCCGGACGCCCGCCGGGGCGTCGAGGTGGTCGCGGTCCGCACGGTCATCGCCTCGCTCGACGAGAAGCCGATCGACGCACACGACGTCTACCTGCGCCTGCACCTGCTCTCGCACCGCCTGGTCAAGCCGCACGGCCAGAGTCTGGACGGCATGTTCGGCTTCCTCGCGAACGTCGCCTGGACCTCGCTCGGCCCGGTCGCCGTCGACGACATCGAGAAGGTGCGCCTCAACGCTCGCGCCGAGGGCCTGCACCTCCAGGTGACCTCCATCGACAAGTTCCCGCGCATGACGGACTACGTCGTGCCCAAGGGCGTCCGCATCGCCGACGCAGACCGGGTCCGCCTGGGCGCGCACCTCGCCGAGGGCACCACCGTCATGCACGAGGGCTTCGTCAACTTCAACGCCGGCACCCTCGGCACCTCCATGGTCGAGGGCCGCATCTCGGCCGGTGTCGTGGTCGGCAACGGCTCGGACATCGGCGGCGGCGCCTCCACGATGGGCACGCTCTCCGGCGGCGGCAACGTGATCATCTCCATCGGCGAGCGCTGCCTGGTCGGCGCCGAGGCGGGCGTGGGCATCGCACTCGGCGACGAGTGCGTCGTCGAGGCCGGCCTGTACGTCACCGCCGGCACCCGGATCACCATGCCCGACGGCCAGATCGTCAAGGCCCGCGAGCTCTCCGGCGCCTCGAACATCCTCTTCCGCCGCAACTCGGTCACGGGCGCGGTGGAGGCCCGCCCGAACAACGCGGTCTGGGGCGGTCTGAACGAGATCCTGCACAGCCACAACTGATCATCGGCGGCCGTGACCTGCGGTCGCCTCCTCGATCACGGCTGTGACCTGCCGCTGAGCTGTCGGCGGTTGTCGACGTCGGTCACCTTTGAGCGCCCTCCGGGCCCCGAAACGGGCCGGGAGGGCGCTCATTGCGTGAGGGGAGAGGTCGCAGGTCGTGGTCGATCCCATCGGATCACCCGGTGCCGTGGTCGGATGACGTACCCGGCGCCGGCAGGGCGCTGACCAGCCGGTCGATCTCGTCGTCCGTGTTGTAGTAGTGGGCGGAGGCGCGGACGACCGATGTGAGGGCGCGGGCTTCGAAGTCCCAGCGTGCGTAGTCCGCGACTGAGACCGAGACGTTGATCCCGTCGGCCTGCAGCGCGCGTGCGATGTCGTGGCTGTTGTGGCCGTCGACGGTGAAGGTCACGATGCCGCACTGCCGCACTCCCCGGTCATGGATCCGTACCCCGGGCAGGTCCCTGAGGCGTGCGCGCAGGGCAGCGGCGAGCTGGGTCACACGGTCCTCGATCGCGTCCAGGCCGAGGTCGAGGGCGTAGTCGACGGCGACGCCGAGGCCGATCTTGCCGGCGTAGTAGGTCTCCCAGTTCTCGAACCGGCGGGCATCGGCCCGGACCTGGTAGGTGTCCGATGACGTCCAGGTGGCAGCGTGGAGATCCAGGAAGGGCGGGTCCAGCTGCTCGCGGATTCGCGGGGAGCAGTACAGGAAACCTGTGCCGCGCGGTCCGCGCAGGAACTTGCGGCCGGTCGCGGTGAGCAGGTCGCAGCCGATCTGTCCGACGTCGACGGCCATCTGGCCGACCGACTGGCATGCGTCCAGCAGGTAGACCACACCGGCTTCGCGGGCCACCTTCCCGATCTCGGCGGCCGGGTTGACCAGACCGCCCTGGGTGGGCACATGTGTGATCGCGATCAGTTTGACCCGTTCGTCGATCATGGCGCGCAGCGCGTCGACGTCGAGCTGGCCGTGCTCGTCGTCGGGCACCACGTCGATACGGACGCCATGGCGGCGGGCGGTCTGCAGGAAGGCGATGGCGTTGCTCGCGTACTCGGCACGGGCCGTCAGTATCCGGTCGCCGGCCGCCCAGGTTAGTGAGTAGAAGGCCATGTCCCAGGCACGGGTGGCGTTCTCCACCACCGCGATGTCGTCCCGTCCGGCGCCCACCAGGCGAGCCAGCGCGTCGTACGTGCCCTCGATCCGCTCGGCTTGCGTGGCCGCCGCCTCGTACCCGCCGATCTGCTCCTCCAAGCGCAGATGCCCGACCACCGCGTCGACCACCGGGCGAGGTGGCAGAGCCGCCCCCGCGTTGTTGAGATGGACGACCCGCCCGGCGCCTGCCGTCTCCTGTCGGACCCGCTCGACGTCAATCTGCGCCACCAGCACCCAACTCCTTCAAGACCCTCACGTCCTCAGCAATTCGTCTGGGCGCCCGACTTGGGGCTGCTGTGCCTCTCACCTGCTGCGACGATCCGTAGACGTCCGTGCTTGTCCGCCACTGTACGTCGGCGTCGTCACGCAGTCGGACACTCACCTACCCGCGACGCTTGCGGCTTCCAGGCCAGACGCTCGGAAGGCGCCGGCACATCCGGGTGCCCCCGAGGCGGTGTCGTTGCTGTCCTGGGAAGGACCGGGAGGATGGAGCCCGAGGCCGGCTGGGCATCACGTCAGCCGCAACTGATCACCGTTCGCGCCGGCCGGACGCCTCCCGAGGCGCGCACCGCGGGAGGCATCCGCGTCTATCCCGAAACCGTCCCCGCGAACTCCGCCAGCACCGCGAAGTCGCTCTTTCGCAGCCCGACCCGGGGGCTGACGTGGTACAGCAGGGCCGGTCCTGGGTGGTGGGCGGTGACGTACGCCTCGTCCGCCGGGCTCTGTTCGTCGTCCACCCACGCGAACGGGCGGCCGGCCGCGTGGGTCACGATCGACTCGGTCTTCCAGTGCACGCCGTCGGGGCGCAGCGACAGGGGCGGCGGTGAGGCGACGGATTCCGTCCTCGCCGCGACCACCCGTGGTCACTCGGCGCCGGTCAGTTCGTCGTAGGCCGCCAGCAGGCCGTCGACCGTCTTGGCGTCGGCGGGCCGCAGCGGGGGTCGGACCGGGCCGGACGGCAGCCCGAGCCGGCCGAGCAGACCCTTCGCCGTGACCGTGCCGGGCAGACCGGAGGCCGTCATCAACTCGATCAGTGCCATGGCCCGTTGCTGGAGGCGCGCCGCCTCCGCCGTCGCGTCGGCGTCGAACGCCTCCAGGACGGCGCGGAACTGACGCGGCGCCACGTTCGCGACCGTGCTGACATATCCGGTGCCGCCGACCGCGTACAGCGCCAGCACCTGCTCGTCGCAGCCCGCGTAGTAGGCCAACTCCGTCTGGGCCAGGACCTTCTGGGTGCCGAGGAGGTCGTACGCGCAGTCCTTGACGCCCACGATCCGCGGGTGCTCCGCGAGGCGGATCATCGTCGCCGGTTCGATGCGGGTTCCGGTGCGGCCGGGGATGTCGTACAGCACGAGCGGCAGCCCGGAGGCGTCGGCGATCTCGCGGAAGTGGGCCTCGACCGCGTCCTGCGGGGGCCGGCTGTAGTAGGGCGTGACCACCAACAGTCCGTCCGCGCCCGCCTGTTCGGCCGCCAGCGACAGTTCCACGGTGTGCCGCGTGTCCGACGTGCCCACGCCCGCCACGATCGCCGCCCGTCCGCCGACCGCTTCCCGCACCGCCCGCACCAGCGCGGTCTTCTCGGCGTCGGTCGTGGTCGGCGACTCGCCCGTGGTGCCGGACAGCACCAGACCGTCGCAGCCCTCGGCCACGAGCCGGTCGGCGAGCCGCTGCGCCCCGTCGAGGTCGAGCGCACCCGCCTCGGTGAAGGGCGTGACCATCGCGCAGAGAGCGCGGCCGAAGGGAGGGAAGGCCAGGGCCGATGTCGTCATGGGAGTAGTCTCGGCAGGACGATAGTGAAGCTCCACTTAATTCTTCTACAGGGTATTGGTTAGGGATGCTGCGACATGGGGGGGCGAGGGATCGACCTGGGCGAGGTTCCGTACGAGCACGCGATGCGGGAGATGAGTGACTGGGTCGCCGTCGGCGTGCCGGGGAGAGCAAGGACCGGCTCGTCCTGCTCGGCCACCCGCCCGCCCTCACCCAAGGCTCCCGAACGCCGCTCGCCGAACTGCCGGTGGATTGGCCGATTTCGCTGGTCGGGTGGACCGCGGCGGCCCGGCGACGTACCGCGGTACCGGTCAGGTCATCGGTGCTGCCCCACTCTCCGCTTCTCTCGAGCGGGAGGTGCCGGACGTGGTGGCGGGGCGCTCGGAGCGCGGTGAGAGGGCGCGGAGGCTCGGGCACTGGTGCCAAAACGGGCTTCGTGGGTCACCATGGCCGGGACGGTAACCAACAGCGGGAGGCGTCATGAAGCTGGGCAAGGCACTCGCCACCGGGGTCGCGGAGGAGCGCCCGGAGGCTCACCAGGACGAGGCCGACCTCCGGGTCGTCGAAGCCATCGAGGAGTCGGAGGCGTCCGCTCCCGAAGAGGTCCCGGTCGCGCGATGAGACTGCGGCTCCCCGAGGAACACCCGACGGAGCCGCCGACCGGATACAAGATCGCCCACCCGGTGCTGTCCCAGGACGGCATCCGGGCCGGGTTCACCGGTGTGTCGCTGGGCGGTGCGCTGCCCTACGGGGTTCTCGACGAGGCCCGGTGCGTCTACGGGCTGCGACATCGCGCGCCGCACCGTCGTTGCGACTGCGGCTTCCACTGCGTGCACGACCGCGAGGAGGTGGAGGCGCTGCTGTGCACCGCCGAGCATCGGGCGGCCGTGCTGCTCGAGGTCTCCGTCCTCGGCGCGTACATCCGTTTCGAACGCGGTTTCCGGTGCGCGCGCCAGCGGGTGCGGATCATGACGGTCGGCCCGTGCGCCTGCGGGGCCACGGCCGTGGCGCTGGCGGACGCGGGCTGGGGGCGGCCGGGCTGGCGCGCGCTCCAGGCGACGTGCGCCGGGTGCGTGCGCGGTCGTACGTCGCTGTCGCTCGTGGCGTTCGGGCGGCTGGCGGGGGAGGGCCTGCGGGTACGGGCCGGTCAGGGCTCCGTGCCGTTGTCCGCCGGACTCGGGGTGTCCGAACTGGTCGCGGAAGCGGCCCTTCTGCAGGCCCGACTCGACTGGTTCCAGACCCAGTTGGCCCGCCTGGAGGAACACGGGCCGAAGGGGTAGGGGCCGGGGAGCAGGCGAGAGGCCGGGGCCGTCCCGAGTCACGACCGAGGCCCGGGACCACGGCACGGATCCGGGCTTGACCTGAACCTTGGTCGAGGTCGGAACGTGGTCGGTGCATTGCGTCAGCACCGACCACGGAGGCCGTCATGACCCGTCGTACCACCGCGCACCCCGACCTCGCCGACGCCAGGGCCCAGGCGCCCCTTTTCAGCGTCTGGCGGGTAGGCACACCCCTGCGGCAGCGGCAGACGGTGGAGGCCATCGCCGAGACGTGGGAACGCCGGCCGTGGCCCGCCGGCGACCTGCTCGGCTACTACGTGTACACCGGGCACGACGGTTCCAGCCTGCTGCACCACTCGCGGTGGACCGGCGAGCAGGCGTACGAGGGCTTCGCGAAGACCCGGCGGCAGGAACGCGTGGACGAGATCGACACCGCCGTGCCGGGGATCGAGAGGCTGTGGCTCGGCCGGTACCGGCACTACCGCAGCATCGGCCGGGCCGACCGGGGCGGGCGCGTGCCCGGCTGCATCGTGGTCGTCGACGTCGAGTTCGAGGGGCCCGATGCCGGGCGGCAGCGCGCCTGGGTCGACGCCGTCCTCGATGCCCTCGAGAGTGAACCGAGCCCGCACCCCGGCGGTATCTCCGCCCACTTCCATCTCGGCACGGACGGCACCCGGATCCTGAACTACGCCGAGTGGGAGAGTGCGCAGGCACATGTCGAGGCCCTTGCCGCGCCCGGCGACGGAATCGGCTCGGCCACGGCCCAGTGGGAGCGCGTACGGACCTGGCCGGGAGTCAAGAGCAGCACGGTCGGCCGCTTCGACTACGCGCTCGGACTCGTCCCCGACTGACGACCCGGCGGCTCGGATCCCTGCAGCGACCTTCAACTGAAAACCCGACCTTCAACCGAAAACTCTGACCGTCTGGACAAAAAAAGTTTTCGGTGAGAGGATGAAGCCATGTTGGACGTCACCGTGATCGAGGACCCCGAGGCCGCGGCCGTCTCGCTGGATCCGACAAGGGCCCGGCTCCTCGCCGAACTCGCGGCCGGGCCCGCGTCGGCCGCCATGCTGGCCGGCAAGGTAGGGCTGCCCCGGCAGAAGGTGAACTACCACCTGAAGGCCTTGGAACGGCACGGCCTGGTCGAACTGGCCGGCGAGCGCCGCAAGGGCAACGTCACCGAGCGGCTGATGCGGGCCACCGCCGCGTCGTACGTGATCAGCCCGCTCGCGCTCGCCTCCGTCCAGCCCGACCCGGACCGCTTCCGGGACCAGCTCTCCGCACGCTGGCTGCTCGCCCTCGGCGCCCGGCTGGTGCGGGACGTCGGCTCGCTGATCACCGGCGCGGCGAAGGCCCGCAAGCGGCTCGCCACGTACGCGCTCGACGGCGAGGTGCGCTTCGCCGCGGCCGCTGACCGTGCCGCGTTCATCCAGGAGCTGACGGCGGGTGTCAGCACCCTGATCCGCAAGTACGACGCCCCGGACGCCGAGGGCGGCCGTGACCACCGGATCGTCCTGGCCGTTCACCCCACGGTCGTACCGCAGGCCCCCGAACCACCCGCCGACGAACGCCGGGCCGTCGAGTCCCAGGCCGACGAACCCCGACCCCCAGAGCAGCCGGCTGCCGAACTCGCCGACTGACACATCCACTTGACGCGCAGGAGCCCACCATGTCCAAAGAATTCGAGATCGCCCGCGAGTTCGAGGTCGACGCCACGCCCGAGCAGGTGTGGGAGGCCATCACCACCGGCACCGGCGGCTGGCTGTGGCCGATGGACGCACCCGAGCCGCGGGAGGGCGGCAAAGGACCGTTCGGATCCACGATCACCGCCTGGGACCCGCCGCACCGCTACACCAACCGCGTCGCGGACGTGGAGGGCATCGCCCAGCAGACGCTCAACCAGCTCGACCACACCATCGAGCCACGTGAGGGCGGTCGGCGCTCCTGGGTGCGGTACGTGCACAGCGGCATCTTCGTCGAGGACTGGGACAACCAGTACGACGGCGCCGACAAGCACACCGACTTCTACATGCACACCCTGCGCGAGTACCTGACCCACTTCGCGCCCCGCCCGGTCGCCTTCGCGACCCTGAACGGCCCCGAGGCGTCCACGGCGGGCGACGCCCTGGCCGCCGTGGTAGGGGCGCTCGGGTTGCAGGAGGACACCGTCGAGGGAACCACCGTCGAGGTGCGGGGCCCGGAGAACCGGCTCTTCGACGCGGTGGTCGACTACCGCAACCCGTACTTCCTCGGGCTGCGCACCGACGACGCACTCATCCGCTTCTTCGGCCGCAACCACTGGGGTGCCCCGGTCGGCATCAGCGTCCATGACTTCGCGCCCGCCGCCGACGCGAAGGCGAACGAGACCGCCTGGCAGGGATGGCTGGACGCGGTCTTCGTCTGACCCTCGCGCACACGGAACGAGCCCGGCCCCGGACGAAGGGGCCGGGCTCGTCGGCGCGGAAGGCTGCGGGCCGCGTACCGGCACTACGGCCGGAACCGCAGCACCTGGGGGTCGTGATCGCTGATCTGGTCGTGGAACTCCGAGTTGATGTGCACGCTGTCGTAGTCCAGTTCGCAGCCACTGCGGATCGACGGGCTGACCAGGATCTGGTCGAGGACCTGGCTGTTGCCCTGGTAGTCGTACGTGTAGCGCTCGCTCCTCGGCAGCGACTTGATCGCCGACCACAGCTCGCCGTCACCCTCGAGGATCTTCGTGGTGTCGGAGAACTGGAAGTCGTTCATGTCGCCGAGCGCGATGACGTCGGCGTTCTTCTGGGTGTCGAGGATGTCCTTGACGAAGGTGTTCACCTCGGTCGCCTGGAGGTGGCGCTGCGTCTCCGAGCTGCGGGTCGGAGGCTGGTACTGCGAGGTGAGCCCCTGATCGCCGCCCTTGGAGTTGAGGTGGTTGGCGATCACGAAGACCGTCCGACCGCGGAAGACGAACTCGCCCACCAGCGGCTTGCGGCTGCTCTTCCAGGCGTCGCCGGCCGGGTCGATCCGGCCGGGGGAGACCGTCAGCTGCGCCTTGCCCCGCACCTTGGTGACGCCGACCGCGGTCGTGGAGTCGCCGCCCGGGCGGTCGGTGAAGGAGACCCGCTCCGGGTTGAAGAGGAAGACCTGGCGGATATTGCCGCCGGGCTCGCCGCCGTCCTGGTCATTGACCGGGTCGATCGAGCGCCAGTCGTACTGAGGGCCGCCCGCCGCGACGATCGCGTCGATCAGCTTCTTCACCGTCTGGCTCGCGCCGACCGTGCCGTCGTCCGTGGCGCCGTTGTCGTCCTGGATCTCCTCCAGGGACACGATGTCGGGCGACTGCAGGTTGTTCACGATCGCGGCGGCGTGGGCCGCGAAGGTGCTGTCGGACGGGTCCAGGTTCTCCACGTTGTACGTCGCCACGGCCAGCTCGCCGCGGGTCTGTTTGCGGGTGGTCTCCCGCTGCAGGCCGCCGCTCTCCAGGGTGCCGATCCGGTTCGCGACAAGGGTGTAGCCGCCGTACTGGTTGTAGTCGAGCGGCCCCGTGGTCGTGCCGGTGAGCGTGTCCCCGACGTTCGCGGCCGGGAAGTCGGCCGTCGAGCCGAGCGACTGGATCTGCAGCCGGCCGGTGTTCTGCGAGTCGTAGGAGCCGTAGACCGCGCCGCCGCGGCGGTTGGCGTGCTCGTGCGGCTTCACCGTGACCCACAGCTCGGTGTACGGGTCGGTGGCGGTGACCACTCGGGTGTCGGCGACCTCGACGTTCATGCCCTCCAGGGACTCGTAGTGGTCCAGGGCGTATGTCGCCGGCTCCAGGGTCAGGCCGTTGATCGAGCCGTTCGCGGCCCTGTCTCCGGCCGGGGTGTACTCGGACGGCACCGAGTTCGCGTCGATGACGACCGGCGCCGGGACGGCGTTGCCGCTGGAGAGCACCGTCACCGTCGGCTTGGTGATCTCGGTCAGCGACTGGTTGCCGGAGGAGGCCCCGCCCGGGACGTACTCGGAGACGGTGCCCGTCACCGTGACCGAGTCGCCGACGGCGACCTTCGGGGTGGAGCTGGTGAAGACGAAGACGCCCTCACTGGTGGCCGGGTCGTCGTCCGTGTCGGGGTCCTGGATCCAGAACCCTCTGGACGAGCCGTAGGTCCGCACGCCCGTGACGATTCCGGCCACGTCGGCGACCTTCTGGCCGGCGAGCGGCGATATGCGTGTGGTGCCCTGGATGTCGTGGATGCTCACGGTGTCCGCGTGGGCCGGCGTGGTGAGCACCACGCCGGAGACGGTGGAGCAGGCGGCGGCGACGGTGAGCGCGGCGAGGCGCGTGGAAGACTTGCTCGGCAACGGGATCCCTCCGGGGAATGCGTGGGCGCCGGGACGAAGGTGGCACGTGGAACCTCGGGGCCGCGACCGGTGGGGCGGTGCGACGCGCGTAGAAAACGGGGGACCCCGACGTGTCCCGACGATCCCCAGGCGAACGCCGGACGACCTTCGTGAGCCTCGGTGAACAAGTGTCCGCCGACTTCTACGCGCGTCAATCTCCTGTGTTCTCAGGCCAGTTGTCAAGGTTTCAGCCATGTACAGCTCCTGGCAAGGAGATGAACCGGGCGGCATGGGTGGAAATCCGTCTAGGCTGAGGATGTGTTTCGGGGTACCCCCTCGGTCACTACGTACGTCCCAAGGAGACCCAGCCGATGTCAGACAGCTCCCCCTTGCCGCCGGTTCGGCTGCACTCCGAAGCGGAGCTCGCGCGGGACGCGCTCGCCACACCCTTGCTCTCCCGCGCCGCCCGGCTCGCCCGCTGGGCCGGCCCTGACACGCGTGTCGGCGCCGGGGGCGAGCTCGTCGAGGAGCAGCTGCCCGCCGCGGCCGAGATCCTCGGGCTGAGCGGCGAGGACGCCGCCGCCTGGGCCGGTGAGGCCTGGCGCATCGCCGTCGACACCGGCCTGGTCGAGGTCGTCGACGAGGAGGAGGGGACGGTCACCGGGGGCGCCGACCTCGCGCTGCTCACCTCCGGCAGTCCGGGCGACGTGCTCGGCCTCTGGCTGGGCGCGCTGGAGGCCGCGCTCGCCGACGCGAGCGTGCCCGACCTCGACGACCTCGTCGACGCCGTGGGCGAGGGCGGCGACATCGACTTCTCCTCCCTCGCCTGGGACCCGGAGGCGGAGGCCGAGTTCCTCGACGGGGTGCTCGCCAACCTCTACCTGCTGACGGTCAGCGAGGAGGGCCCCGGCAACAGCCCGGTGCCGCTGCCCGCGCTCGCCGCGTCGATGATCGTGCCCGACGACATGGCTGAACCCACCAATGACGTGCTGGAACAGGTGTCGGACGCCATGATGCGGCTCGACGACCAGTTCCGGATCCTCGCGCCGATCGGACTCGTCGAGTTCCAGCCGGTCGACGAGGCACTGATGGCCGACCCCGACGAGGAGCCTGCGGCGCCCGTCGACGAGACCGACGTTAGCCGGTACGGGATGGTGCGGCTGACCCCGCTCGGCCTGTACGGGATGCGCACGCGGCTGCTGGAGGCCGGGATGACCGTGCCCGCGGTGGGGGAGCTGGCGGACAAGGGCGCCGACGCTCTGCTCGCCGGCACGTCCGCGTTTCCGCCGGCGGCGGCGCAGGCCGAGACGGAGCAGTGGCTGGCCCGCCGTGAACCGCTCGCGGCGGCAAGGGATTTGCTCGCCGCGGCGCGCGGTGCGGACGCCGGTGCGCCGCTGCGTCGGCTGCTCTGTCAGCAGGCGCTCTCCCTGGTCGGGGCGGATGCGGAACCGGCGCTGCGCGAGGTGCTGGACGACGCGGAACTGGGCGGGCTGGCGCGGGTCTGGCTCACCGAGCACGGGGCGGCCGACGTGCCAGCGCCGCCGGAGTCGATGGTGTTCTGGCTGACCATCGACACCCTCGCCGCGCAACTCGCGGCCGAGGGCCACTCGGAGGAACTGCAGGCGCTGGTGGAGGGCCTGGCGGCGCAGCACAGCGGTTTCTTCGCGACGGCATGGCGGGTCGACCACCCCGCCACCCCGGAGGTCCTGGAGGCGATGGGGCGCCTGCACCCGGACAAGAGGGTGGCGAAGGAGGCCCGGAAGGCGGCGTTCAAGGCGCGTTCGCAGCAAGGTGGTTGAGGGAGCGCTGCGCCGCATCGTTGATCAGCCGCGACGGCGGTGACGATTTCCCTCGGCTGGAACCGGCTGCCGCGCCGGTAGGGGCTGCTGCGCCGGTAAGGGCTGCTGCGTCGGCAGGGATTGCTGAGCCACTGCCGGTTCTTGGTGTGCGCGCGACCGTTCCGGGACGAGTGCATGGGCGATTCATGGAACACCGCCCCTTGACGTCGGTCCCCGTTCAATCGGTGTTCAGGCGGGAGCGGGAGCGTGTGCGCGCAACCGGAGTCCGCTCGCCACCCCCTGACCGACTCACTCCCCTTCCACAGGAGACAGCATGTCGCTCACCCGCAGGGACTTCGCCAGACGGTCCGCGCTCACCGGTGCCGGCATCGCCCTGGCCGGCAGCGTCGGCGCTCTCGCGAGCGCTCCCCAAGCCCTCGCGTCCGCCGACACCGAGACCGCGGACGGCCAGGAGGAGGACCGGCACGGCGGCGTCGGCTACGGACCGCTGATCCCCGACCCCAAGGGCGTGCTCGCGCTGCCCGCCGGGTTCTCGTACCGCGTCATCACCTACAGCGGGAAGACCAAGCTGGAGTCGGGCGAGTTTACCCCCTCCAATCACGACGGCACGTCCACCTTCGACGGCCCGCGCGGCGCCACCCTCCTGGTCAACAACCATGAGCTGAAGGGCCCCCGCGCCAACTGGAAGTACCCCGTACCGCTCACCGAGGGCCTCGTCTACGACCCGGCCGCTTCAGGCGGCTGCACCGTCGTGGAGGTGCGGCACGACAAGGTCGCGGAGTGGGTCGGCATCGCGGGCACCTCCACCAACTGCGCGGGCGGCAACACCCCCTGGGGCACCTGGCTCACCTGCGAGGAGACCGAGGACAAGGCCGGCCAGAACGGCATGACCAAGGACCACGGCTACGTCTTCGAGGTCGACCCCGAGGACCGGCGTGCCAACCGCGACCCCAAGCCCATCAAGGCGCTGGGGCGCTACGCCCACGAGGCCGTCGTCGTCGACCCCAAGCGCGGCCACCTCTACCTGACCGAGGACGCCTCGGGCCCCAACGGTCTGCTGTACCGCTGGATCCCGCCCGAGGGCTTCCACCACGGCCGCGGCAAGCTGCGCACGCTCGCCGACGACGCGGGCCGCCTCCAGACATTCAAGTGCTTCGACTCCGGCGGCCGGTATGTCGACGACCTCTCCCGTGCCACGAAGATCGGCACGGTGTACGGGGTCGACTGGGTCGACGTACCGGACCGCGATGCCAAGACGGTCTCCGTCCGCAAGCAGTTCGCGGCAGGCGAGGTCACCCGTGCCCGCAAGCTGGAGGGCATGTGGTGGGGCGACGGCGGCGCGTACATCGTCTCCTCGTACGCCCGCGAGGAAAGCCCCGTCCAGCACGACGGCCAGGTCTGGTTCTACGACCCCCGGCGCCGCACCCTGACGCTGAAGGTCCTGCTCGGCGTGAACCCCGACCCGGCGAAGGACGGCAACTTCGACGGGCCCGACAACATCACCGTCTCCCCGTACGGCGGTCTGGTCATCGCCGAGGACGGTGAGGGCATCCAGCACCTCTTCGGTGCCACGGACAGCGGCCGCACGTATCCGATCGCCCGCAACGAACTGAACATCGGCACCGAAGAGGAGCCGGAGTACAGCGAGTTCACCGGCGTCACCTTCTCGCCCGACGGGAAGACCCTGTTCGCCAACATTCAGGAGCCCGGCATCATGCTCGCCATCACCGGGCCCTGGAAGCGCCAGCAGCGTTAGAACGGAGTGCCACTCGTACGGGTGGGCCCAGTCCGATTCCGCGGACGGGCGAGGGCGCTGCGCCGGCCCGGTGGTGCGCTTCCGTAGGGGCGATTCGGGTGCTGAAGATCCCGCCTGAGGCAGGTTGAGGGCCCGCACTTCGATGCGGGCCCTCTTAGAGCTGGGAGCAGGCGCTGCGCGAGGTGGAGGACGCGGGCGGCAAGCCGTACGCGATCCCCGCCGGAGCTCCGACCACCCGCTCGGCGGCCTCGGATTCGCGGGCTGGGCGTACGAAGTCGCCGCGCGAGAGCGGGAGTTGGGTCGCTTCTTCGACACCGTGATCGTGTGTTCCGTGACCGGTTCGACCCAGGCCGGCATGGTCGCGGGGTTCCGGGCGCTGGAGGAGGCGGGCGGACGTCGACGCCGCGTGATCGGCATCGACGCGTCGGCGGAGCCGGCCCGCACCCGGGAGCAGATCGCCCGGATCGCCCGCAACACCGGGCAGCTGATCGGTGTGCGTGCGGAGTTGACGGAGGCGGACGTGGAACTGGACGAGCGGTATCACGCGGGCACCTACGGCATCCGGGACGAGACCACGCTGGAGGCGATGCGGCTGGCGGCCCGCACCGAGGGTATGGTCACCGACCCCGTCTACGAGGGGAAATCGATGGCCGGGCTCGTCGACCTCGTCTCGCGCGGGGAGATCGGCCTGGAGTCCACCGTCCTCTACGCCCACCTGGGCGGACAGCCCGCGCTGAACGCCTACAGCGCGCTGTTCTGGGCGGCCGAGCGGGCCTTCGGCCTGTTGCCCGTGATCGCGAAAGCCGACACCAGCAGGGCGGTCAGCGCGATCAGCGAGCCGACACCGAACGCGCGGGCCGCGCCGTGGGTGAGGATCTCCGCCGGGGAGCCGGTCGCATGCCGCGTCGCCGTGCCGAACACCGTGACCAGAACGGACAGGCCGAGGGTGCCGCCGAGCCATTGCAGGGTCTGGAGCAGACCGGAGGCGGCACCGGCCTCGCGCGGCTCGATTCCGGCCAGGACGGTCGCGTTGAGCGGCATGAAGCTCAACCCGACGCCGAGCCCCATCAGTAGCAGTGGGCCGAGCAGCCCGGCGGTGTAGCCGTCGCCGGGCCGCAGCCGCCACAGCCAGGCGGCTGCCCCGACGAGCAGGGTCATGCCGGTGAGCAGCACCGGCTTGGCGCCGAGGCGCGCGAGCAGCCGG
Source organism: Streptomyces sp. NPDC022910 (assembly GCF_055561075.1). Taxonomy (NCBI): domain Bacteria; kingdom Bacillati; phylum Actinomycetota; class Actinomycetes; order Kitasatosporales; family Streptomycetaceae; genus Streptomyces; species Streptomyces sp. NPDC022910. The sequence continues at coordinate 118,481 of NZ_JBVHHL010000014.1, read as the reverse complement.
GGCACCAGGCGCACGGTCGTGAACATCGCCAGGGTCAACGGCAGGAAGGCGAACCCCGCGCGCAACGGGCTGTAGTCCAGGACCTGTTGGCTGATGAGGGTGAGGAAGTAGAACGCGCCGAACATGCCCGCGGGCAGCAGCAGGACGCCCGCATAGCCGCCCGCGCGGTTGCGGCTGGCGAACAGGCGCAGCGGCATGATCGGCTGTCCGGCCCGGGATTCGATCAGGGCGAAGCCCGTCAGCAGGGCCGCCGCCGTGCTGAAGCCGAGGAGCGCCCCCGGGTCGCTCCAGCCCTGCTCCGAGACGCGGATGAACGCGTACACGAGCGAGGCCGTCCCGGCCGTCCCGGTGAGCGCGCCCGTCGCGTCGAACCGGCCCGTGTGGCGCGGGGTCTCGGCGACGAAACGGGGGAGGGCCCAGGCGACCGCGACGCCGATGGGCACATTGATCAGCAGGGCCCAGCGCCAGGATGCCCAGGAGGTGAGCATGCCGCCGAGGACCAGGCCCACGGAGGCACCGATGCCGGCCGTCGACGAGTAGACGCTCAGGGCGTGGTGGCGGCGCGGGCCCTCCGGGAAGGTGGTGGTGATCAGGGCGAGGGTGCTGGGTGCGGTGAGGGCGGCGCCGATGCCCTGGAGCGCGCGGGCCACCAGCAGCCAGGATCTCTCGGAGGCGAGGCCGCCGAGGAGGGAGGAGAAGGCGAAGAGCAGGACGCCGACGGTGAGCGTACGGCGCCGCCCGACGATGTCGCCGACGCGCCCGCCGAGCAGCAGCAGTCCGCCGAAGGCGAGGGTGTAGGCGTTGAGGACCCAGGACAGGCCGGTGCGGCTGAAGTGCAGGTCCTGTTGGATGCCGGGCAGCGCGACATTGACGACGGTGGAGTCGACGCCGACCATCAGGTAGGCGGTGACGACGACGAAGAGGACGGTGCCGGGCCTGGCGGGTGGTTGTTGTGCGGAGCGTGCGTCGGCGGTCGTGGACGGTGCGGACGGGGTGGACATGGAGTTCTCCCGGTCTCGTGTCCCCGGGCGAGAGGTGTGCGGGCAGCACGGAGGAACGGTGCGCGGGCAGCACGGACCGCCCGCGGAGATAACCGGGGACTGTCTCCGTTTAATGCTCGATAAGATACGGAGAGGGTCCCCGGTTCGCAAGGAGTATCTGGATGGCGCAGGTCAGGCCCATGCGCGCGGACGCCCGTCGCAACTACGAGCGGTTGCTGAAGGCGGCGGCCGTCGCGTTCGCCGAGCACGGTGAGAACGCGTCGCTCGATGACATCGCCAAGCGGGCGGGGGTCGGATCCGGCACGCTCTACCGGCACTTCCCGACGCGTCAGGCACTGTTGGAGGCGGCCTACGTCGACCGGATCGAGGCGATCGCCGGGCGGGCCGACGAGCTCGCGGAGGAACTGCCGCCGGGCGAGGCGCTCGTGGAGTGGCTGGTCGAACTCTGTGTCGGGACGATCCAGGTGCGCGGTCTGAAGGCCCTGTTGGGGTCGGCCGTGACGGACGGCAGCTCGGTCGCCGTCACCGCCTGCGGCATCTCCATGAAGGAGGCCGCGGGGCGTCTGGTCGAGGCGGCACAGCGGGAGGGGACCCTGCGGGCGGACCTCGAGCCGATCGAGATCCTGCGGCTGGCGCACGGGGTGGCGACGGCGTCCGAGCTGGCGAACGGACAGGGCAAGCACATCCGCCGGTATCTGTCGCTGCTCACGGAGGGGTTGCGGCCATAGGACGCCGGCCGCCGTGCCTGCGGGCACCCCCGACTCGGGCGCCCGCAGGTGTCGTACGACTGCTACAGCGCCTGCGCCGCCGGCTTCACCATGTTCCGCACGGTGCGGGCCTTGACGAAGTCGCCCATGGCCGTCATGTCCCACTCCCCGGAGAACTGCCGGACGAGCTTGGCCATCATCACGCCCGTCTGCGGCTCGGCGCTCGTGAGGTCGAAGCGGACCAGCTCCTGGTCGGTCGCGGCGTCCACGAGGCGGCAGTAGGCCTTGGCGACCTCTGTGAACTTCTGTCCGGAGAAGGAGTTCACGGTGAAGACCAGGCCCGTGACCTCCTGCGGAAGGCGTCCGAGGTCGACCACGATGACCTCGTCGTCGCCTCCGCCCTCACCCGTGAGGTTGTCGCCGGAGTGCTTGATCGCGCCGTTCAGGATGGTCAGCTTGCCGAAGTAGCAGCTGTCGATGTGGTTGCGCTGGGGGCCGTACGCGATGACGGACGCGTCCAGGTCGATGTCCTTGCCGCGGAAGGCGGGCTCCCAACCGAGGCCCATCTTGACCTGGGAGAGCAGCGGGCGCCCGCCCTTGACGAGGGAGACGGTCTGGTTCTTCTGGAGGCTGACCCGGCCCTTGTCGAGGTTGATCTTCCCGGCGCCGGGGGCCGGGGCGGGCGGGGCCGGGGGAGCGGCGGGCGCCGGGGGTGCGGCGAGGGTCGGCGCCGGTGGGGCGGCCGGCGGCTGCATGGCGGGCGCGGCCGGGGCGACGGGCTGGGCGGGCGAGGCCGGCTCCTCCACCGTGACGCCGAAGTCGGTCGCGATGCCCGCCAGGCCGTTCGCATACCCCTGACCCACGGCGCGGGCCTTCCAGCCGCCGCTGCGGAGATAGATCTCGACGATGACCAAGGCGGTCTCCGAGCCGAGCTGGGGCGGGGTGAAGGTGGCCAGAACAGAGTTGTCGTCCGCGTTGCGGATCGTGGCCGTCGGCTCGATGCCCTGGAAGGTCTGGCCGGCGGCGTCCGGGCTGGCCGTGACGACGATCTTCTCGATGCCCGGGGGGACGGCCGAGGTGTCGACCGTGATCGAGTCGGGGCTCGTACCGCCGCCGGACCGGTAGCTGACGCCCGGGCCCGAGGGCTGGTTGTAGAAGATGAAGTCGTCGTCGGAGCGCACCTTGCCGTCGGCGGTCAGCAGCAGGGCCGACACGTCGAGGCGCACCGGGGCGGCGACGTCGACCGCCGTGCGGGTGACTCCGAGAGGGATGTTCGAGCCGGGGGTCATAGCTGTCATGGCCGGTGAACGAACGGGACCGCTTTACCGTTCCCTTACCTGGGGGCCATATGGCTGAGCGGACGGCCCCCGGCCCGCATCCCTACGGCACCACCACGATCTTGCGCCCCACTCCCGCCGCGAACTGCTCCAGGGCCTGCGGGTACCGCTCCAGCGGGATCCGGTCGCTGATGAACACCCCGGGGTCGAGGACACCGCCCGCGAACAGCTCCGCAGCCCGCTCGAAGCTGTGCAGTACCGCCATCGATCCGGTGATGGTGATCTCCTGGTTGTAGATCCGGTACGGGTCGATGGTGACCCGTGTCGCGTAGTCCGCCACCCCGAACTGCAGGAACGTGCCCGCTTTGGCCACCCGCCCCAGACCGTCCTGGATCGCCGCAGCGTTGCCCGTGGCGTCCACGACCAGGTCCCAGCCCTGCGGACGGTCCAGTTCGTCGGCGTTCGCCGCGGACGCCGAGACACCCAGCCGCCGCGCCGTCTCCAGGCGCGCCGGGTTCACGTCCACCACGTCCACGCTCGCGGCGCCCGTCCGCTTCGCCAGCTCAAGCATCATCAGGCCCATCGTTCCGGAGCCGTAGATCAGGACGTGCGCGCCCAGTTGGGATCGCAGGACGTCGTAGCCGCGCACCGCGCAGGACAGCGGTTCGATCAGCGCCGCGTCCTGGGTGCGGACGTGCTCGGGGAGCTTCACACAGTTGGCCACGGGCGCCACCGCGTACTGTGCCGCTCCGCCGGCCGTCGTGACGCCGATCGCTGCCCACCGCTCACACAGGTTGTTGTGGCCCGTACGGCAGTACCGGCACTCGTAGCAGTACAGGGACGGGTCCACGGCCACCCGGTCGCCGACCGACACCTCGGTGACTTGGGTGCCCACCCCGACCACCTCACCCGCGAACTCGTGCCCCGGCACGATCGGCAGTTTGGGCGCGAACTCGCCCTGGAGGATGTGCAGGTCGGTACCGCACAGACCGCAGGCCGCGACCTCGACGACGACCTCGCGGGGCCCGGGCGTCGGGTCCGGGACTTCGGAGACGACGGCGCGGCCCACGGACTCGATGACGGCGGCCTTCATTTCACGGCTCCCAACGACAGGCCCTGGACCAGCTTGTCCTGGGCGGCGAACCCCGCGGCGAGCACCGGCAGGGAGATGACGAGCGACGCGGCGCACACCTTCGCCAGGAACAGGCCCTGGCTGGTGATGAAGCCGGTCAGGAAGACGGGGGCGGTCTCGGCGACCACGCCCGTGAGCACTCGAGCGAACAGCAGTTCGTTCCAGCTGAAGATGAAGCAGATCAGGGCCGTCGCGGCGATGCCCGGCAGGGCGATGGGGGCCACCACACGCGCGAGGACCGTCGGCAGCCGGGCGCCGTCGATCTGTGCCGCCTCGATCACCGCCACCGGGACCTCGGCGAGGAACGACTGCATCATCCACACCGCGATCGGCAGGTTCATGGAGGTGTAGAGGATGACCAGCAGCCAGATGTTGTCCAGCATCCCCGTGTTCTTGGCGAACAGATAGATCGGCAGCAGGCCCGCCACCACCGGCAGCATCTTCGTGGAGAGGAAGAAGAACAGGACGTCGGTCCACTTCTTCACCCGGCGGATGGAGAGCGCGTATGCCGCCGGGAGGGCCAGCAGCAGGACGCACAGGGTCGACACCAGCGACGCCACCGTCGAGTTGATCAGGGCGGGCCAGGGGCTCGCGCCGCCGCCCACGCCGAAGAAGTCGCGGTAGCCGTCCAGGGTCAGGGCGGCCCCGAAGGACGGGGGGTTCGTTGCGGCGTCCGCCTCCGAGTGGAAGGACGTCAGGGCCATCCAGGCGATGGGCAGGAAGAACAGCAGACCGACCAGCCAGGCCAGCAGGCCCAGGCCCGCTCCGCGGCGGCTGCGGATACGTACGGCGACGGCGCTCATGCGCGGGACACCTCCTCGCGGAACAGGGACGACACCACGCGCAGGGCGAAGGTCGCGATGACGATCGAGCCGATGACGACCAGGACGCCGGCGGCCGAGGCCAGGCCGTTCTCATGGGCCTGGTAGAAGCTCTGGTAGACGGTGTAGGGGAGGTTCGCGGTGCCCAGACCGCCCGAGGTGAGCGTGAAGACCGCGTCGAAGTTCTGGACGATGTAGATCGAGCCCAGCAGGGCTCCGAGTTCGAGGTAGCGGCGCAGATGCGGCAGCGTGAGGTGGCGGAAGATCTGCCAGTCGCTCGCGCCGTCCACCCGTGCGGCCTCGATCTGCTCGTGGTCGCGGCTCTGCAGGCCCGCCAGCAGGATCAGCATCATGAACGGCGTCCACTGCCAGACCAGCGAGGCCTCGACAGCGAGGAGCGGGGTGTTGGAGATCCAGTCCGGCTGAGGGCCGCCCACATAGTGCAACAACCCATTGAGCAGACCGTATTCGGGGTTGTAGAGCACGTGCTTCCACAGCAGGGCCGCGGCGACGGGGACCACCAGGAACGGGGCGATCAGCAGCGTGCGGACCACACCGCGACCCCGGAACCTCCGGTCGAGGAGCAGCGCCAGTGCCAGGCCGAGGACCAGGCTGGCCAGCACCACCGCGACCGTCAGCAGGACCGTCGTCCACACCGAGTGACGCAGGTCCGGGTCGGTCAGGACCTGGTGGTAGTTGTCGAGTCCCGTGAAGTGGCGGGCCTTCGGATACAGGGCGTTCCAGTCGAAGAACGAGATCACCAGAGTCGCCACGAAGGGCAGCTGGGTCACGGCGATCATGAAGATCAGGGCGGGCAGGAGCGGAGCCCGGGTGGCCCAGGCGCGCAGGCGGGCCGAGGGCCGGTGTGCGGTGCGTACGGGAGTCGCGGCCACAGGGGCCGTCGTCGTGGCGGTCATCGTCCCTCGTACTCCTTGGAGATCTGCTCGGCGAGCTTCTGGGACTTCTTGAGGGCCGCGTCGACGGACTGGCGTCCGGCGATGGCCGCGCTGATCTCCTGGGAGACCTTGGTGCCGAGGTCGGTGAACTCGGGGATGCCGACGAACTGGATGCCGGGCGCGGGGCGCGGCTGTACGCCGGGGTCGGTGGGCCTGGCGCCCTCGATGGCCTCGCGGGTCATCTCCTGGAAGGAGGCCGCCTCCTTGCGGTAGTCCGCGTTCTCGTACGTGGAGGCGCGCTTGCCCGCGGGGACGTTGGCCCAGCCGCTGGTGTCGCCGACGAGCTGCTCGTACTGCTTGCTGGACGCCCAGGAGATGAACTTCCAGGCCTTGTCCGGGTTGCGGGACGCCTTCTGCAGGCCCCAGGCCCAGGTGTAGAGCCAGCCGGAGTTCCGCGTCTTCTCCACCGGCGCCGGGGCATAGCCGAGCTTCCCCTTGACCGGGGACTTGGGGGCCTCCAGGAGGCCGGCCGCGGATGTGGCGTCGTACCACATGGCGACCTTGCCCTGGGTCATGTTGTTGAGGCACTCGGCGAATCCGGACTGCGCGGCGCCCGATTCGCCATGCTGACGGACCAGGTCGACATAGAACTTCGTCGCCTTCACGAACTCGGGCGAGTCCAGGTGCGCCGTCCAGTTCTTGTCGAACCAGGTGCCGCCGAAGGTGTTCACCACCGTGGTGAGCGGTGCCATGAGTTCGCCCCAGCCGGGAAGGCCGCGCAGACAGATGCCCCGCATCCCGGACCGCGCGCCGTCCACCTTGGCGGCGAGGTCGGCCACCTGCTGCCAGGTGGGGTGGGCGGGCATCGTCAGGCCCTTCTCGGCGAAGACGTCCTTGCGGTACATCAGGAAGGACGACTCGCCGTAGAAGGGCTGCCCGTAGAGCTTGCCGTCGTCGCCGGTCAGCGACTGGCGCATCGGCTTCAGCACGTCCTGCTCGTCGTAGGCGCCGTCCTTGGCGACGTACGAGTCCATCTCGTGCAGCCAGCCGTTGCGGGCGTAGATCGGTATCTCGTAGTTGCTCAAGGTGGCGACGTCGTACTGACCCGCCTGGTTGGCGAAGTCCTGGCTGATCTTGTCGCGGACGTCGTTCTCCGGCAGCACGGTGAAGTTCACCTTGATGCCGGTCTCCTTGGTGAAGTGCGCGGCGGTGAGCTTCTGCAACTCCACCATCTGCGGGTTGTTGACCATCAGCACGTTGACGGAGTCGCCGCCGGAACCCGACCCGCCCGCTCCGGCCCAGCAGCCGGAGAGAAGCGGGGCGAGCAGCGTCCCTGCGGCGGCCATGGCGAGTACGGCTCGCGGCCTCCGTCGGCTCTGGGTGCGCATGCATCGCTCCTGGACTTTTGGGGAGATAAGGGGCGCGCTCGGGCGTGGGTGTGCCCCTGGGGAAGTGGGCCGTTCTTGAGATGTTCCCGGGCGGTCTCAGACGCGGATGACCTGAGGGCCCTGCAACGAGTAGCGGTGTGCTTCGGACGCCGGCAGCAGCGTGCCGGTGACGATGGCCTCCAGGTCGCCGATCTCCGCGAACCGGCAGAAGCTCACCGCCCCGAACTTGGTGTGCACCCCGGCGAAGACCGTGCGGCGGGAGGCGCGGATGGCCTGGGCCTTGACCTCGCTGACCGCCGGGTCGGGCGTGGTCAGCCCGTGTTCGCGGGAGATGCCGTTGGCGCCGATGTACGCCAGGTCGATGACGAATCCGGCCAGCATCTTGGTCGTCCAGTGGTCGACGGTGGCGAGCGTGCCGGACCGCACCCGGCCGCCCAGCAGCAGGACCGTGGTGTTCTCCGCCTCCGCGAGCGCGCCCGCGGTGGCCAGGGACGCGGTGACCACCGTCAGCGGGCGGTCCCGGGGCAGCGCCTCGGCGATGAGCTGCGGAGTGAACCCCTCGTCCACGAAGACGGTCTCGGCGTCCCCGAGCAGCTCGGCCGCGGCGGCCGCTATCCGGCGTTTCTCGGGCACGTGACTGGTGGCGCGGAAGGCGAGGGTCGTCTCGAAGCCGGCGCTCTCCACGGGATAGGCGCCGCCGTGTGTGCGGCGGACCAGCCCGTGGTCCTCCAGGGCGCGCAGATCACGTCGTACGGTCTCCTTGGCGACGCCCAGTTCGGCGGCGAGCGAGGTGACGTCGACCGAGCCCGTGCGGCGGGCGGCCTTGACGATCTCGCGTTGTCGTTCTTCCGCGGTCTTCGCCGTCATCGCCGAACCTCCTGCCTGCCTGCGCTGTGCCCGTTCGGGCCCCGTAGGACCCATGGGGGATGTTCTACAGCCGCTGTGCGGCGGTGACCAGGTCTGTTGCGGGTCCGAGTATGCCCGATCCTGCCCGTATGGCGGAAAGTGTGCCCGGCGCGGACCAGCGGTGGAGCGGGGTGGCCGGTGAGATCGGGCAGCCTCCGTGCCCGAAAAGCGGGGCGGGCGGGCCCGTTCGGTGCCCGCCCGCCCTCGGTGCGTCTCGTCAGTACGGCCAGATCGGCGGTTCCGTGACGAAGTGGCCGCCCAGACGTGCGTGGGCCGGGTTGCCCGGCTCCAGCTCACCCTGCTCGGCGACCAGCTTCTCGGCGTAGGGCTCGGAGTCGTCCTGCGGCTCGTAGCCGAGCGCCCTGGCGGTCGTCAGGTCCCACCACAGGCGGGTGTTCGCGGACGAGCCGTAGACGACGGTGTGCCCGACGTTCTCGGCGGTCAGGGCCGCGTGGAAGAGCCGGGCGCCGTCCTCGGGGCTCATCCAGACAGAGAGCATGCGGACGCTGGTGGGCTCGGGGAAGCAGGAGCCGATGCGCACGGAGACCGTCTCCAGGTCGTGCTTGTCCCAGTAGAACTGGGCCAGGTCCTCGCCGAAGGACTTGGACAGGCCGTAGAAGGTGTCGGGCCGACGCGGGGTGTCGATCGGGATCAGCGGGTCGTCGCCCTGGGGGCGCGGGGTGAAGCCGACGGCGTGGTTGGAGGAGGCGAACACGATCCGGCGCACGCCCTCCTCGCGTGCCGCCTCGTACAGGTTGTACGTGCCCTCGATGTTCGCCTTGAGGATCTTCTCGAAGGTGGACTCCAGGGAGATACCGGCGAGGTGGACGATCGCGTCGACGCCCCGCACCGCCTCGCGCAGGGCCTCCCGGTCCGCGAGGTCCGCGGTGATCGCGTCGGGCTCGCCCTCGATCGGCCTGAGGTCCAGGAGCCGCAGCTCGTAGCCGTGCCGCGGCAGCAGTTCCCGCATCAGGGTGCCGAGTCCGCCGGCGGCGCCGGTGAGCAGAACGGTGCGGGGAGCGGGCATCCTCGGGTCTCCTTGTTCTCTTGCTCGGTCGCCTGCGAGGCGCTTTCCGCCGGTGTCGAGGGACCGATCGTGCTCAGCCCTTCGGGCCGCGCTCCCCGCGCTCGGCCGGCTCGCGTGGGAGGTGTCCCCATGGGCTCTCGACACCGGCGTGCCCCTCCGGCTCACTCGCGGAGCCAGCGGCCGCATTTGTGTACGGCATTCACATTCATGGACACGCTACGGAGCGGCGGCGCGCCCCGTCAAGTGTGGCGCGGAGGCGCGAAATCCGCGCCCGAGTTGCCGGTTTGTGCGCTTGACCTGCCTTGAGGTGGCCCTTTAGCGTGGGCGCGTTCAGAAATATGGATGTGGATCAGAGACGTGCACCGTGTGAGGTCCGGTCCGCGGATGAGCGCCTGTTCAAGGGAGAGCCCGTGACGCCAGCCCCTCTTGCCGCTCGACTCAGCATCCCCAGCGGGCCGCTGTTCTTCCCCGTGACGGCGTACGGGCCCGACGGCTCCCTCGCCCTCGACGTCTACCGCGCGCATGTGCGCGCGGGCGTGGAGGCGGGTGCGGCCGCCGTCTTCGCCTGCTGCGGCACGGGCGAGTTCCACGCGCTCACTCCCGAGGAGTTCGAGGCGTGCGTGAGGGCGGCCGTCGAGGCGACGGACGGCCGGGTGCCGGTCGTGGCGGGTGCGGGATACGGGACCGCCCTCGCCGTGCGCTACGCGCGGCTCGCCGAGGGGGCCGGAGCCGACGGACTGCTCGCCATGCCGCCCTACCTCGTCGTCGCCGGGCAGGAGGGGCTCCTGCGGCACTACCGGGAGCTGGCCGCGGCGACCTCGCTGCCGACCATCGTCTACCAGCGCGACAACGCCGTCTTCACGCCTCGGACGGCGGTCGAACTGGCCCGCACGGACGGCGTCATCGGCTTCAAGGACGGGCTCGGCGACCTGGACCTGATGCAGCGCATCGTGAGCGAGGTACGGACCGAGGTCCCGGGCGACTTCCTCTACTTCAACGGCCTGCCCACCGCCGAGCAGACCCAGCTCGCCTACCGCGGCATCGGTATCACGCTGTACTCGTCCGCCGTCTTCTGCTTCGTCCCGGAGATCGCCCTCGCCTTCCACAGGGCGCTGGGCTCCGGCGACGACGCCACCGTCCACCGGCTCCTCGACGGCTTCTACCGCCCGTTCGTCGAACTGCGCGCCCAGGGCCGCGGCTACGCCGTCTCCCTCGTCAAGGCCGGTGTACGGCTGCGCGGCCTCGACGTCGGCGAGGTCCGGCCGCCGCTGCACGAACCGTCCGAGGACCACGTCAAACAGCTCGCCGGGCTGATCGACCGCGGGTACGAGCTGCTGCGGGAGGACATGTGAAGGCGGCGGCGTTCGTCTACCCCTGGGACGTCAACGGAGATCCGGAGGCGGCGGAGCGCATCGCCGCCCTGGGCATCCGCCAGGTCACCCTCGCGTCCGCGTACCACTCCACGCGCGCCCTCACGCCCCGGCATCCGCGCCACCGCATCGTGACGGCCCGGCACGCGGCCGTGCTCTACGCGGCGGACGCGCGCTGGGAGGGCCGCACCCTGCGTCCGTACCCGGCCGGGGACTGGGCCCCGGGCGACGCGTTCGGCGAGGCGGCCGGGGCGCTGGCCGCTGCCGGACTGGAGGTGCACACGTGGGTCGTGCTCGCGCACAACTCCCGTCTGGGGCAGGAGCGTCCCGAGACCTCGGTGCTCAACGCCTACGGCGACCACTACCCGTGGGCGCCGTGCATCGCACAGCCCGGCACGCGCGCGTACCTCGTCGACCTCGCTGCCGAAGCGGCCGTACGGCCGGGCGCACGCGGCACCGAACTGGAATCGCTCGGCTGGTACGGCCTGCCCCATCTGCACGCGCACGACAAGATCGGCGGGGTGCCGCTCGGGGATGCCGGGCAGTACCTCATGTCACTGTGCTTCTGCGGAACCTGCCGGGAGGGGTACGGGGCACAGGGCCTGGACGCCGGGGAACTGGCCGCGGCGGTACGGGCGGCGCTGGAGCCGGTGTGGCGCGGCGCGCCCTCTGACGGAGGCTGGGCGGGAGTCGAGAAGCTTCTGGGCGAACCCAGGGCCGCCGCCGCGCGCGCCTGGCGCGACGAAACCGCCCGCACGCTCCAGGAGGCGGCGGTGGCGGCCGTCCGCGCGGCCGCACCCGACGGCTTCCAGGTGCTGCTGCACGCGGACCCGCTGTCGTACCGCTGCGGTGCGAACGTGGGGGTCGACCCCGCGCACATCCTGTCCGTCGCCGACGGTGTGGTGGTGCCCTGCACGGGCGGCGCGGGCCTGCTGACGCCGTTCGCCGAGCAGGGCCGGGAGCGAGCCGTCGTCGCGGCCAACTTCACCGTGGTCTCCGGGATGGGCGGCAGTCCGGGGACGCTGGAGCGGGACGCGAGGCAGGCGGCGGGGCTGGGCGCGACGGAACTGCGGCTCTATCACGCCGGATTGGCGTCCGACGGCGACCTGGAGGCCGTGCGGGAGGCACTCGCCGGACTCTGAGCCAAGAGCGCGACCGTCGCCAGCAGGGTCGCCCCCAGGGCAACCAGCAACGGCCGGTGGTCGACCAGTTCGACCAGTGCCGCGCCGCCGGCCAGTCCGACCACGTTCGGCGCGAACATCAGAGTGTTGGCCGTGGCGGTCGCACGGCCCAGCAGCGGCCCCGGCGTCTCGCGCTGCACGGCGGTGAGCGCGGCGATCAGCACACAGGGCAGTCCCGCGCCGATCGCCGCGCTGCACATCACGGCCACCGGGTCCGAAGGGACCGCCCGCACGGCCACCGCGACCGCGGTGAGCGCGATGCCGGACGCCGCAAAGCGGCGCTCGCCCAGGCGACGCAGGGCGGGGCCGGAGGCCGGCCCGGCAGCCACCGAGCCGACGCCCTGAGCGGCGTACAGGACACCGGCGTAGGCGGGGGAGTGCCCGAGGCCGTCCACGACGGCGTAGATCAGGGCTCCGTTGAGCCCCGCGCACAGCATGGTGCTGCCACCGGCCAGTACCAGGGGGCGCAGACGGGGATGTGTCCACAGATGGCGGGCGCCCTCGGCGGTCTGCTCGCGCCAGTTGCCCCTGGGCCGGTGCGGCTCCTCCTCGCGGACGCGAAGCAGCGCGTACAGCCCCGTGGCGAGCACGAACGTGACCGCGTCGAGGAAGGCGACGCTCGCGCCGCCGTAGGCCGCGTAGACGCCCGCTCCGGCCAGCGGGGCCACGAGCTTCATGCCCTCGGTGGCCGTCATCCGCAGACCGTTGAGGCCACCGAGCAGCGAGGGGTCGACGGCGGCGGCGATGAGCGCCGACTCGGCCGCGTCGTGTACGACGCCTGCCGCGCCGTACACGAACAGGACCGTGAACAGGATCCACAGGCGGCCCGGGGAGTCGACGGTGACGAGGGTGGGCACAAGGGCCGCCAGAAGGAGGTTCGCGCAGATCAGCAGCGGCTTGCGGCGGGTGCGGTCGGCGAGCGTGCCGAGCAGCGGGCCGGCCAGTGTCGGCGCCCAGAGGGCGAGCACGCACAGCGCCGCCAGTCCGTCCGAGCCCGTGAGGTCCTTGACCCACACCCCCGACGCCAGCCACAGCGCGGACGTGCCGAAGCCGGAGACCATCAGTCCGGCCAGGTAGAGCCTCGCGTTGCGGTCGCGCAGCACGCGCATCCCGGTCCATGTCGTCGTCATGCCTGGTCATCGTGCTTCTAAGACCCGGTCCCGGGGATGAGGCAGATGCCCTGATGACGCCGCCGCGGGTGTCCCGGCGGACGGAAATCCGTCGGAAGATGTCAGTAATCCCCCTGGGGCCTGCGCCGACGCGGTCCTAGCGTGGTGAACCGTTCCCGCGCCGGCCGGTCGCAACGCCCGTACGACCCCAGGAAAGGCCTCACCGTGCAGTACCTCCCGCCCATCGGCATCGGCGTCCTCTACGTGCTTCTCATGTCCCTCCTGCGCGAACCGCATCGGCGGCGTCTCAACGCGGTCATGGTGGCCGGAGCGGGAGCCGCCTACCTCAGCGGCGGCGGCCTCGGCGGATGGGAGTTCGCGTTCACCGCGCTCGCCACCTACGTCGCCTACCGCGGCCTGGATTCGTGGACCTTCATCGGCATCGGCTGGCTGCTGCACACCGCCTGGGACGTCGTTCACCACATCAAGGGCAACCCCATCGTCCCCTTCGACCACAACTCGTCACTCGGATGCGCGATCTGTGACCCGGTGATCGCCCTGTGGTGCCTGCGGGGAGGGCCCTGCGCGCGTGAGCTTCTGCGTCGTGAGCGGCCGGTCGCGGTCCAGGACCGGTCGGCCGCGTGACGGCCCCGTGGCGGGCACGCGAGCGATGAGTTCCGCGGTTGCCGGCGGTCCACCCTCCTGAGTGCAGAAGAATCCGGAGGAGAAGATGACCGACACCAATCTCGACCTGGGACCGCAGACGCGGATCATCGCCCGGCTCGCGGCCGGGGTGCGCGACGAGCAGCTCACGGATGTGACGCCGTGCCCGGAATGCGCGGTGCGCAACATGCTGGGACATCTGCTGGGGCTGGCCGCCGCCTTCCGGGACGCCGGGCGCAAGGACCTGGGCGCCACCACGGACACCAGCCCGAACGCCGCGGTGCCGGACATCGGCCCCGGCTGGCGCGAGGAGCTGCCCGTCGTACTCGACGAGCTGGCCGATGCCTGGCGCGATCCGGCGGCCTGGACCGGTGAGACCCGTGCGGGCGGAGTGACCCTGCCGGGCGCGGTCGCGGGCGCCGTCGCGGCCGACGAGCTGGTGATCCACGGCTGGGACCTGGCGCGGGCCACCGGCCAGGAGTACGAGCCGGACATGGCGGCACTGCTCGCGTCGTACGGCTTCCTGACCTCCGCGGCCGACGACCCGAACCGCGGCAACGGCCTCTTCGGCCCGGTCGTGCCTGTCCCGGCCGACGCCCCGCTGCTCGACCGGGCGATCGGTCTCAGCGGGCGCGATCCCGCCTGGAAGCCGTAACGCGATCTCAACTTCCTTCGTCCGAAAGGTTGACGAACCACATGCGCGCTCCTAGGTTCATCGCGTCGTACTTCGTATGTCATATATGAGACGCGATACCTGAGATCAGATACGGGAGATCCGAGAGGCGCGCATGACCTCTGTGCCCACACCGATCCCCTCCCGCACGCAGTTCGTGCTGGAGGGGATCAAGCACCGCATCCTCACCGGGCAGCTGACGCCAGGTCAGGCCCTGGTCGAGACCGAACTCGCCGCTCGGTTCGGGGTGTCCAAGACCCCCGTGCGCGAGGCGCTGAAGACCCTGGCCGGGACCGGGCTCGTCGTGATGAACCAGTACAAGGGCGTCACAGTGCGCCTGGTGGACGCGGACATGGCACGCGAGGTCTATGACGTCCGGCTGCTCCTCGAGCCGGAGGCGCTGCGCCGCTCGGTGCGGCGGGGCGCTTCCCTGGACGCGGCGCGCGACGCGTTGAACCGGGCCGACGCGGCCACGGACACCGCCGAGCGCTCCCTCGCCAACAGGGAGTTCCATCGCGCCCTGTACCTGCAGTGCGGCAACCCGCTGCTCGGCCGGATGCTCGACGAGGTCCGCGACCAGGCCGCCCTCGTCTCCGCCGTCGCCTGGGCCGCCGACCCCTCCTGGGAGCGGGAGGCCGCCGAGCACCGGCAGATCCTCCGGCTCGCCCAGGAGGGCGAGGCCGACAGCGCGGCGAGCGCCCTGCGTGACCACATCGCGTCGTTCGTCCGGCGGGCGTTCCCCCAGGACCTGGAAGGGGAAGGTCAGGAATGAGCAGCGTGGCGTTCGAGCCCCAGCGGGCGGCCCTGGCCGACGTGGTGGCGATCCCGGTGACCCCGTTCGCCGAGGACGGCACCGTCGACCGGGACGCCCACCGGGCGCTGCTGCGGCGGCTGCTCGACGGCGGGGTCAGGACCCTGACGCCGGGCGGCAACACCGGCGAGTTCTACGCCCTCACTCCCGAGGAGCGGCGCCTGGTCAGCGAGCTGACCATCGAGGAGGCAGGGGAACGGGCCGCGATTCTCGTCGGTGTCGGGCACGAGGTGCCCACCGCCGTCGCCTCC
This sequence comes from Streptomyces sp. NPDC022910, assembly GCF_055561075.1. Lineage (NCBI taxonomy): Bacteria > Bacillati > Actinomycetota > Actinomycetes > Kitasatosporales > Streptomycetaceae > Streptomyces > Streptomyces sp. NPDC022910. The sequence goes on along the minus strand of NZ_JBVHHL010000014.1, from coordinate 103,268 downwards.
GCCCGGCACGCCCGAGAGCTGGGCGCCGCGATGGTGATGGTCCACCAGCCCGTGCATCCCTACGTCTCGGCCGGCGGCTGGGTCGACTACCACCGGGCGGTCGCCGAGGCCGTGCCCGAGCTGGGGGTGGTCCCCTACATCCGCAACGCGCAGCTGCCCGGTGCCCGGCTCGCCGAACTCGCCGACCACTGCCCGAACGTCATCGGGGTGAAGTACGCCGTCCCGGACGCCGCCCGGTTCGCCGCCTTCGCGCGGGACGCGGGCCTCGAGCGCTTCGTGTGGGTGGCGGGCCTCGCCGAGCCCTACGCCCCCTCGTACTTCTCCGCGGGAGCCACCGGTTTCACCTCCGGACTCGTGAACGTCGCCCCGGCCGTTTCGCTGAACATGATCGATGCGCTTCGATCCGGGGACTATCCGGCGGCCATGAAGGTCTGGGAGCAGATCCGCCGCTTCGAGGAACTACGCGCGGCCAACGGCTCTGCCGACAACGTCACCGTCGTCAAGGAGGCCCTCGCCTCGCTCGGCCTGTGCCGCCGCGACGTGCGCCCGCCGAGCAGGGCGCTGACCGGGGAAGAGCGCGCCGAGGTCGCCGCCATAGCCGCCGGGTGGTCCCTGTGAAGAAGGCCGGGGAACTCAGGAGCCACCAGTGGTACGGCACCGACGGGCTGCGATCCTTCAGCCACCGGGCCCGCACCCGCCAGCTCGGCTACCTCCCCGAGGAGCACCTGGGCAAGCCCGTCATCGCCATCCTCAACACCTGGTCGGACATCAACCCGTGCCATGTGCACCTCCGCGACCGGGCCCAGGCCGTGAAGCGGGGCGTGTGGCAGGCCGGCGGTTTCCCGCTGGAGTTCCCGGTCTCCACGCTCAGCGAGACCTTCCAGAAGCCGACCCCGATGCTCTACCGGAATCTGCTCTCCATGGAGACCGAGGAGCTGCTGCGCTCCTACCCGGTCGACGGGGCCGTGCTCATGGGCGGCTGTGACAAATCCACACCCGCTCTCCTCATGGGCGCCGCCTCCGTGGGCCTGCCCACCGTCTTCGTGCCCGCGGGGCCCATGCTGCCGGGCCACTGGCGCACCGAGGTCCTCGGCTCCGGCACCGATATGTGGAAGTACTGGGACGACAAGCGCGCCGGGCTCATCGGGGACTGCGAGATGGCGGAGCTGGAGAGCGGGCTCGCGCGGTCACCGGGGCACTGCATGACGATGGGGACGGCGTCCACGCTGACGGCCGCCGCCGAGGTGCTCGGCGTCACCGTGCCCGGCGCGTCCAGCATCCCCGCCGTCGACTCCGGACACGACCGCATGGCCGCCGCGTCCGGCCTCAGAGTCGTCGAACTCGTCCACCAGGACCGCGGGATCGGCGACATCCTCTCCCGCGAGGCGTTCGAGGACGCGGTCACCACGGTCCTCGGGCTCGGCGGCTCGACCAACGCCGTCATCCATCTGATCGCCATGGCCGGACGGGCCGGTGTCCGGCTCACCCTGGACGACTTCGACCGCATCGCGCGGACGACCCCCGTACTGGCCAACGTCCGGCCGGGCGGCGAGCGGTACCTCATGGAGGACTTCCACTTCGCGGGCGGCCTGCCCGGGTTCCTGGCCCGGATCCCGGACCTGCTGCACCTGGACCGGCCGACGGTCGCGTACGACACCCTGCGCGAGCAGATCTCGGGCGCCCAGGTGCACGACGACGACGTCATCCGGCCCCGCGACAACCCGGTCGCGACGGAGGGAGGAGTCGCCGTCCTGCGCGGCAACCTGTGCCCGGACGGTGCCGTCATCAAGCACATCGCCGCCGAGCCGCACCTGCTGAGGCACACGGGGCCCGCGGTCGTCTTCGACGACTACAAGACGATGCAGCGGACCATCAACGACCCGTCCCTCGGCATCACCGAGGACAGCGTGCTGGTGTTGCGCAACGCCGGACCCAAGGGCGGCCCGGGCATGCCCGAGTACGGGATGCTGCCCATTCCCGACCACCTGCTGAAGCGGGGCGTACGGGACATGGTGCGGATCTCCGACGCCCGGATGAGCGGCACGAGTTACGGCGCGTGCGTGCTGCACGTGGCACCGGAGTCGTACGTGGGCGGACCGCTGGCCCTCGTGCGGACCGGGGACAGCATCACGCTCGACGTAGGGGCGCGCACCCTCCGGCTCGACGTGGACGACGAGGAGCTGGAGCGCCGCCGCACGCGGTGGACGCCGCCGCCCGCCCGCTACGAGCGCGGCTACGGCGTCCTCTACAACGGACAGATCACGCAGGCGAACACCGGCTGCGACTTCGAATTCCTGGCCCGGCCGGGGAAGGTGCCGGACCCGTACGCGGGGTGAAGCGGGCCCCGACCGTGCCTCTCTCCCGTCCGCCCACCCCTGAATCACCGGTGGAACGCTTCAACTACGTGGGACCTGCACGACCGTGCAGTACAAGTCCGGCACCCGCAGGCACATCGAGTCCCTCGGGTACGACATCATCGCCAACTTCGGCGACCCGTACGCGGACCTCGACGGGGGGCTACACCGACAAGGCGTACAAACTCCCCGCTGTGACCAGAAGAGGGTGATCCGCCCACGTTCGCGCAGCGCGCTGCGGATCCGGGTGCGGGCCAGATTGGCAACCACCCCGCGCGCGTATGCCACGGGTGGTCCGCCGCTCGCACCCGGTCCCAGCGGTGCCACAGGGCGAGCAGCGCGTCCGTGAACGCCCGGAGTGCTTCCCGGTCGAGAGCCGGAAGCGTAGCAGCGTTCGTACAGGTCATCGAACGTCGTATGGCGGGCCGAACTTGATTCCGTAACACGGAGAAAACCTGAAACCGCTTCACCGAGGGAACAATCCAGCCAGCATCCCGCACCGGTTCACCAGGCAACGAGGAGTTTCGCCATGTCCGACACACAGAAGGTGGCCGACCGGTCAAGTGCCGCGCCCCCCGCGATGAACGGCGTCGACCGGTTCTTCAAGATCTCCGAACGGGGCTCCACCTTCGGCCGGGAGATACGCGGCGGCTTCGCCACGTTCTTCACCATGGCCTACATCCTTGTCCTGAATCCGATCATCCTGGGCAGCGCCAAGGACAAGTTCGGCCACCAGCTCGACACCGGCCAACTGGTCACCGCCACCGCCCTGGTGGCCTGCGTGATGACGGTCATCATGGGCGTCGGCGGCAATCTGCCCCTCGCCATCGCCGCCGGCCTCGGCCTCAACGCGGTCGTCGCCTTCCAGCTCGCTCCGCTGATGAGCTGGGCCGACGCGATGGGCCTCGTCGTCCTCGAGGGCATCCTCATCTGTGTGCTGGTCCTCACCGGACTACGGGAAGCGATCATGAACGCGATCCCGCAGCAGCTCAAGCAGGCCATCGGCGTCGGCATCGGACTGTTCATCGCCTTCATCGGCTTCGTCGACGCCGGGTTCGTCAGCCGCATCCCCGACGCCGCGAGCACGACCGTGCCGGTGCAGTTGGGCGCCGTCGGCCGGCTGACCGGCTGGCCCGTGCTGGTGTTCTGTCTCGGTGTGCTGCTGACCATCGGGCTGCTCGCGCGCAAGGTGAAGGGCGCGATCCTGATCAGCATCGTGACCATGACCGTCGTCGCGATCGTCATCAACGCCGTGGCCGACATCAAGAGCTGGGGGCTGACCACGCCGAAGGTCCCCGACAAGATCGTGGCGAGCCCGGACTTCGGACTCGTCGGTCACTTCAGTCTGTTCGGCGGCTTCGGGAAGGCCGGCGTGCTCACCGCCGTCCTGCTGGTCTTCACCCTGATCCTGTCCGACTTCTTCGACGCCATGGGCACCATCGTCGGCATCAGCGCGGAGGCGGGACTGCTCGACGAGAAGGGCAAGGTGCCGGGCATCGGGCGCGTCCTGTTCATCGACGGCGCCGCCGCGGTGGCCGGCGGTGTGGCCTCCGGCTCGTCCAACACCGCCTACATCGAGTCCGCGGCCGGTGTCGGTGAGGGCGCGCGCACCGGGTTCGCCAACCTGGTCACCGGCGGCCTCTTCGGACTCGCGCTCTTCCTCACCCCGCTGCTGACCATCGTGCCGCTCCAGGCCGCGGCACCCGCCCTGATCGCCGTGGGCTTCCTGATGATGACCCACGTCAAGCACATCGACTGGGACAGGTACGAGATCGCCATCCCGGCCTTCCTCACCATCGCCGCGATGCCGTTCACCTACTCGATCACCGACGGCATCGGCGCCGGCTTCCTGGCGTACGTCGTGATCAAGACGGTCCTCGGCAAGGCCAAGGAGGTCCACTGGCTGCTGTGGGGCGTGTCGGCGCTGTTCCTGGTGTACTTCGCGATCGATCCGGTGGAGCAGATCCTGGGCGTGAAGTGAGGTTCGGGGACGACCTGTCGGGGTCGTCCCCGACGGGTCGTCCCCGACCGTCTAGCCCTTGAGCGCCGCCTGCATCATCGCCTTGGCCACCGGCGCGGCCAGCCCGTTGCCGCTCACCTCGGAACGCGCCGCGTCCGACTGCTCGACCATCACCGCGACAGCGACCTCCTTGCCGTCGGAGTCGGACTTCGCGTACGACGTGAACCAGGCGTACGGCGTCTTGCTGTTGTTCTCGCCGTGCTGGGCCGTACCCGTCTTGCCGCCCACGGTCGCTCCGGCGATCTGCGCGTTCGTGCCCGTTCCCTGGGTGACGACCGTCTGCATCGCGGACCGCAACTGCCCGGCGGTCGACGAACTGACGATCTGCTGGGCCGCCGCGCTGTCGTCGTAGTTCGTCAGCACATCGCCGCCGCTGTCGGTTATCTGCGAAACCATATGCGGTGAGACCAGCTTGCCGCCGTTCGCTATGGCCGCCGACACCATGGCCATCTGCAGTGGCGTCGCCGTGACGTCGAACTGGCCGATGCCCGACAGGCCTGTCTGCGCCTTGTCCATGCCCGACGGGTACACGCTGGCGTAGGCCCGTACCGGCACGTCCTGCCGGTCGTCGTTGAAGCCGAACTTCTCGGCCATCGCCCGGACCTTTTCCTGCCCGAGGTCGACGGCCATCTTCCCGAAAACGTTGTTGCACGAGTAGCGCAGTGCGACGCGGATCGAGGCGTTCTCGCACGGCGCGTTCGGATTCTCGTTCGACAGTGTTCGGGTCGTGCCGGGCAGGGTGTACGGGTCGGGGCTGTCGGTCTTCTGGTCCACCGACGAGTACAGCCCGTCCTCCAGCGCGGCCGCCGCCACCACCAGCTTGAACGTCGAGCCCGGGGGCAGCGGCTGGCGCAGCGCGCGGTTCGTCAGCGGCTTGTCCGGGTCATTGTTGAGCTGCTTCCAGGCCGTCCCCGCGGTGTTCGCGTCGGTCAGCGACGACGGGTCGTACGACGGGGTGGACACGACCGCGAGGATCCTGCCGTTCGTCGGGTCGATCGCGACAGCCGCGCCCTTCTTGGTGCCCAGTGCCCGGTACGCGGCCTTCTGCACGTTCGGATCGATCGTCGTGACCACGTTGCCCGGATCGGCCCGCTTGTCGGTGACCGTGTCCATGACGGTCTTCAGACGGCTGTCCGTGCCGTTGAGCAGGTCCTGGTAGATGCCCTCCAGCTGGGTCGGCGCGTAGCTCTGCGAGGCGTATCCGGTCACCGCCGCGTACAGCCTGCCGTCCGTGTAGGTGCGCTTGTACGCGAGGTCGCCGCCCGTCGTCCGCGCGGAGCCGGTGACCGACCGGCCGGCCACGATGATGTTCCCGAGCGGGGCCGCATAGGTGCTGATCGCGTTCCGCCGGTTGTCCTTGTCGTCCGCGAGCGCCTTGCCGTCGTAGAACTGCACCCACGTCGCCCTCACCAGCAGAGCGAACACGAGCAGCAGCGCGAAGACCGACGCTTTCCTGATCGTCTTGTTCATCCCGGTCAGGAAGACGACCGGGACGGCGGCAATCGTTCCTGATCCGCCCGAATTCTCATCGGCCGTTCATGAAAGGGGTCGCATGGGCTTCGCCACCCGGGACGGCGGGGCCGGCGGGCACGCGCTCAGGCCTTCAGGACGAGGACGACCTCCTCGATCTCCTCGCCGCGGGCGTGTGCGAAGCCCCTCGCCCGGGCCGTCTCGGCGAAGCCGCACTTCTGCAGCACCCGGCGCGAGCCCGCGTTGTCGGCGGCGGCCCGGGCGTACAGCGGGCGTTCCGGAACCTGCTCCAGCAGGAAGCGCAGCGCGGCCGTCGCGATGCCCCGGCCCCAGTACGCGCGGTCGATCCAGTACGTGACCTCGCGTTCGCCCGGCTCGCCGTACACCCCCGCGCTGCCCACCACGTCGCCGTCCACGAGCACCGTACGGATGTCGACGTCGGAGTACGTACGGAGCCGTGCCCAGTGCTCGTCGAAGGCGGAGCGGTCGGCCGGGTCCGCGGGTGTGAACGCGGCCATCCGGAGCGCCACGGGATCGTTCATCTGGCGGAAGAAGACGGGCAGGTCGCTGTCGTGGACCTCGCGCAGGACGACCTCCACGTCACAGCCTCCGCGTCGCGAGGGTGAGACGGTCCCGGGCGTCGAACAGCGCGTCCTTGATCATCTGCTCGTGGGCCGGGGTCAGCCGGGCCACCGGGACCGAGCAGCTGATCGCGTCGCGGGCCGGGGTGCGGTAGGGAATGGCGATGCCGAAGCAGCGCAGGCCCAGTGTGTTCTCCTCGCGGTCGACGGCGAAGCCCTGCTCGCGGACCTGGTGCAGCTCCTCTATGAGCTTCTCCCGGTCGGTGATGGTGTGTTCGGTCAGCGCCGGCAGCGTCTCCGGCAGCATCTTGCGGACCTGCTCGTCGGTGTACGTGCTCAGCAGCGCCTTGCCGAGTGACGTCGAGTGCGCGGGCAGCCGACGGCCGACGCGCGTGAACGGGCGCAGATAGTGCTGCGACTGGCGGGTCGCGAGGTACACGACGTTCGTGCCGTCCAGGCGCGCCAGGTGGATCGTCTCCGTGGTGTCGTCCGACAGCCGGTCCAGCGTCGGGCGCGCCGCCGCAACCACCTCGTCGCCGTCGATGTACGACGTGCCGACCAACAGCGCCCGCACACCGATGCCGTAGCGTGTGCCCGTCGCGTCGGTCTCCACCCAGCCCAGCTCGACGAGGGTGCGCAGCAGCATGTAGAGGCTGGACTTGGGATAGCCCACCGCCTCCTGCACGGCGGCCAGGGAGTGCATACCGGGACGGCCGGCGAAGTACTCGAGCAACTCAACCGTCCGCACCGCGGACTTGACCTGCGCCCCGCCGCCTGTCTCGCCTGACATCGCCCTTGACCCCTTCGTTCGACGGGAAATAGTCTCCGAGCAGCATATTCAACATCAGAGACAGCGTTCAGTATATCGAACAGTCCTGGTGGATGGCGTAAGAACTGCGGCAAGACATCTGGAGGGACCCGCGGTGGCAGCAGCACCAGTCTGGAGTGTCGACCCCCGTACCGGGAAGCAGCGTGAACAGGTTGCGGTGGAGGCCACGGCCCAGGAGGTGGATGCCGTCGTCCGCGCGGCCCACGCCACGCGCGGAGCCCTCGCCGACCGCACCGTCCGCTCGGCCTTCCTTCGCACCGCCGCCGACCAGTTGGAGGCCGCGAAGGACCGGCTCGTCGAGGCGGCGGACGCCGAGACCGCGCTCGGCCCGGTCCGGCTGACGGGCGAACTTGCCCGTACCTGTTACCAGCTGCGCGCGTTCGCGGACATCGTCGACGAGGGTGCCTTCCTCGACGTCGTGATCAACCACCCGGACGACACCGCCACGCCGCCGATCCCCGACCTGCGCCGCTACAAGGTCCCGCTGGGCGTCGTCGCCGTCTACTCGGCGTCCAACTTCCCGTTCGCCTTCTCGGTGGCCGGCGGCGACACCGCGAGCGCGCTCGCGGCGGGCTGTCCCGTCGTCGTCAAGGCCCACCCCGACCACCCGGCGCTCTCGGAGCTGGTCGCGGCGACGCTGCGCCGGGCCGCCGAGCAGCACGACATCCCCAGGGGTGTCATCGGGCTCGTCCACGGCTTCGAGGCGGGCATCGAGCTGATCAAGCACCCGTTGATCGCCGCCGCCGGGTTCACCGGCTCGGTACGCGGCGGCCGTGCCCTCTTCGACGCGGCGGCGGCCCGTCCCGTGCCCATCCCCTTCCACGGCGAGCTGGGCTCGCTCAACCCGGTGGTCGTCACCGAGGCCGCCGCCGCCGAGCGGGCCGAGGCCATCGGCGCCGGTCTCGCGGGCTCCATGACCCTGGGCGTCGGCCAGTTCTGCGTCAAGCCGGGCTTCGTCCTGGCCCCTGCCGGTGCGGCGGGCGACCGCCTCGTGAAGTCCCTGACCGACGCCGTCAGCGACACCGACGCGGGGGTCCTGCTCGACCACCGCATGCGCGACAACTTCATCGCCGGAGTCGCCGAGCGTGCCGCGCTCCCCGACGTGGAGTCGCCGGTCACCGCCGGGGCGGGCGGCGAGCACACCGTCAGCGCGGGATTCCTCACCGTCCCGGCCGAGAAGCTCACCGCCGAGGGGGAGTACGACCTCCTCCTGGAGGAGTGCTTCGGCCCGCTCACGGTCGTCGCGCGGTACGAGGACGAGGACCAGGCCAAGCGCGTCCTGGACCGGCTCCCCGGCAACCTCACCGCGACGGTGCACCTGTCGACCCAGGAGGCGGCGGGCGAGGGCCGTGGCGCGGAGATCCTCGCGGAGCTGACCCCGCTCGCGGGGCGCGTCCTCGTCAACGGCTGGCCGACGGGTGTGGCGGTGGCACCCGCCCAGCACCACGGCGGCCCCTACCCGGCGACGACGTCCACGTCCACGTCGGTCGGTGGCACGGCCATCGAGCGGTGGCTGCGACCGGTCGTGTACCAAGGCGCCCCCGAGGCCCTGCTCCCGCCGGAGCTGCGCGACGACAACCCGCTCGGGCTGCCGCGGCGCTTCGACGGGCGCCTGGAGAGGTGACCGTCCGGCGGACCGCGCCGCAGGAGCTCTGGTGCGTCGCGGTCCGCCGGCGCTCTCCGGTTGATCGCGCAGTTCCCCGCGCCCCTTCGGGGCGCTCCTGAGAGACTTCCTCAATGGACGTTGAACTTCCCGAACTCCCGTTTCCCCTGCGCACGTACGGGCCCGACGGCCACTGGTCCTACGAGGACGGGGTGCTCACCGGCTGGGCGGGGGCCCGGCAGGATCGTTTCGTTCCGCCCACCGGTGAGGGGCTGGAGCCGGCCTCCGACGCGCCCCGGCTCCTCGGTGCACCCGAGGGCGACTTCCAGCTGATCGCCCGGGTCACCGTGGGCTTCAACGCGTCCTTCGACGCCGGCGTGCTCTACGTCCACGTCGGCGAGCGGGCCTGGGCCAAGCTCTGCCTGGAGTACTCCCCGGACGTGCCCACCGTCTGCACGGTGGTCACCCGCGGCCACTCCGACGACGCGAACTCCTTCACTGTGGAGGGAAGTTCGGTCTGGCTCCGGGTGAGCAGAACGGGCAGGGCGTTCGCGTTCCACGCGTCGCGGGACGGGAAGCTGTGGACGTTCGTCCGTCTGTTCACGCTGGCCGACGATGAGCCGACCTCGGCGGGGCTGGTGGGCTTCATGACGCAGTCGCCGGTGGGGGAGGGGTGCGTGGTCACCTTCGACCACCTGGAGTACCGGGACTCGTGGCCGGAGGGCCTGCGCGACGGCTCATGAGGACCGGTGCCGCAGGCGCAGCGTGGCCACCCGTCGTGGCCACCCGTCCAAGGGACGGACCTCGCTGCCACCGCAACGGGGGAGGCCCTGCGCCGACACCCGCGGCCGGGGCATGCGCAACTCGACAAGCCGCTCACGCCCACCTGCCTGGCCCGGCACACCGGCGTCAGCGTGCGCACCCTCACCCGTCGCTCCCGCGTGGGTACCGTCGACTCGCTGCCCGGCCATCTCGTCCGCCGTACGGGTCTCATCCCGAGCGCCTACCGCACCCGGTTCAGCCGGCTCGGAACCGTCCCGGGTTCCTGCACGTCCTCCGTTGCATGATCGAAGACCGCTTGACCGGAAACCGGGTGATTCGTACCGCTCTGCCCGCCGAGGCGCGGGCCGTCGCCGATCTGCATGCCCGGGCCCGGGCGACGTACTACCCCCACGGGCTGCCGCAGGACGGCATCGACTGGCCGGCCGCCTGGCAGGTGGCCGTCGAACGGCCTGACGGCCATGTGCTGTGCGCCGTCGAACACGGCCGGATCGTCGCCCTGGCGTCCTTCCGTACTCCGGACGGCGCACCGGCCGACACCGTGAAGCTCTTCCAGTTCCATGTCGACCCCGGGCACTGGCGCCGGGGGATCGGCTCCGAGTTGCATGCCGCCTGCGTCGAGGAGTGGCAGGCCGACGGCAGGCGGACGGCCGTCCTGGACGTGCATACGGACAACCGGCGCGCCCAGGCCTTCTACGCCCGCCTCGGGTGGTTCCCCGATCCGGAGAACCCGCCCGCCGAAGGCGACCATCCCCTTTTCCTCCGCTATGCCGTCCCCGGGGAATGAAGCGGGAATGACCCCAACCGCTTGAACGTTCACACACAGAGAGCGCGGAGGGAGTCTCCGTACCCGTACGACCTGGAGAGAAGCCGAAGACATGCGCGTCGAGATCTGGACGGACATAGCTTGTCCCTGGTGCTACGTGGGCAAGGCCCGCTTCGAGAAGGCGCTCGAGACCTTCCCGCACCGGGACGACGTCGAGGTGGTGCACCGCTCCTTCGAGCTGGATCCGCACCGCGCCAAGGGCGACGTCCAGCCGGTTCTCACGATGCTCACCAAGAAGTACGGGATGAGCGAGGCGCAGGCGCAGGCCGGCGAGAACAACCTGGGCGCCCAGGCCGCCGCCGAGGGCCTTGAGTACCGCACGACGGGCCGCGACCACGGCAACACTTTCGACATGCACCGTCTGCTCCACTTCGCCAAGGGACAGGGCAGGCAGGACGAGCTGATCCAGATCCTGTACCGGGCGAACTTCGCCGACGAGCGGTCCGTCTTCACCGAGGGCGACGATCGGCTGGTGGAGCTGGCCGTGGAGGCCGGGCTCGACGCGGAGGAGGCCCGCAAGGTCCTCGCCGACCCCACCGCGTACGCCGACGCCGTGCGCGCCGACGAGCGGGAGGCGGCCGAGCTGGGCGCGAACGGCGTGCCGTTCTTCGTCCTCGACCGGAAGTACGGTGTCTCCGGTGCCCAGCCTGCGGAGGTCTTCACACAGGCGCTGACTCAGGCGTGGGGCGAGCGCCCGCCGCTGAAGCTGATCGAGGACGGCGGCGCGGACGCCTGCGGTCCGGACGGGTGCGCGGTGCCGCAGCACTGAACAAGGGCGCAGGTCGGCGCGGACGTATAAGCGCTCCTTGGCGAAACCACGTAGAAATCCGCAATGGACTACGACTTCACCGGGCCGCACAGTGGTGGCATGGAGACCTTCGAGACCCTCGTCCGTGCCGAGTTCGCTCCAAGGAACACCTATCTGAACACCGCGAGCGCCGGGCTGCTGCCGGCCCGCACGGTGGAGGCCATGCGGACCGCCGTGGAGTCGGCGGCCGCCGGGCGGCCCACCGACATGTTCGCCGACGTGGAGGCCGCCCGCGCCTCCTTCGCCCGGCTGACCGGGGTCCCCGTCCGCCGGGTGGCGGCGGGGGCCTCGGTCGCCGTCTACACCGGGCTGATCGCCGCCTCGCTGCCCCAGGGCGCCGAAGTCCTCACCGCCGAGGCCGACTTCAGCTCCGTGGTGAACCCCTTCCACACGCGCGGGGACCTGAAGGTGCGCGCCGTGCCGCTGGAACGCCTCGCCGAGTCGGTGCGGCCCGGCACCGCGCTCGTCGCGGTCAGCGCCGCCCAGTCCGCCGACGGACGGGTGGCCGACCTGTCCGCGATCCGCGCCGCCGCGCGCGAGCACGGGGCGCGTGTGTACGTCGACGCGTCCCAGGCCGCCGGCTGGCTGGATCTCGACGCGGACGCGTTCGACTACGTCGCCTGCGTCGCCTTCAAATGGCTGGTCTGCCCCCGGGGCGTGGCGTTCCTGATCGTTCCGGAGGATCTCGGCGGCCTCACCCCGCTGTTCGCCGGCTGGGTCGCGGGGGAGCGGCCCTGGGACAGCTGCTACGGCCCCGTCGAGGAACTCGCCCACTCGGCACGACGCTTCGACGAGAGCCCCGCCCTCTTCTCCTACGCCGGCGCCCGCCGCTCCCTCGAACTGCTCGAGGAACTCGGCGTGGACGCCGTGCGCGCGCATGACCTCACCCTCGCCGACCGCTTCCGTACGGGACTTCACGCCCTCGGCCACGAGCCGGTCCCCGCACCGGATTCGCCGATCGTGTCCGTGCCCGGACTCGGTCACCGGCAGCATGAGTTGAGCAGCGCGGGGATCGAGGTCTCCGAGCGGGCGGGCAACCTGCGGGCCGCCTTCCACCTGTACAACGCGCCCGCGGACGTCGACCGCCTGCTCGACGCGCTGTCCGGCTGACCCCGGCGGTGTCCGGAGCCCCTCCCGCGAGAGGCTCCGGACCAGGGTCACCGCACCGGTGTGAAGTCCCGCGCCCCGATGAATTCGGGCCGCCGGATCGGTGCCGCGAACGGCTCCACCGCCTCGTTCTCCACGCTGTTGAACACGATGAAGACGTTGCTGCGAGGGAAGGGCGTGATGTTGTCCCCCGACCCGTGCATGCAGTTGCAGTCGAACCAGGTCGCCGAACCGGCCTTGCCGGTGAACAGCCTGATGCCGTACCGGGTCGCCATGGCGGTCAGCGCCTCGTCGGACGGCGTGCCCGCGTCCTGCATCTGCAGCGACTTCTTGTAGTTGTCCTCAGGCGTGGCTCCGGCGCAGCCGAGGAACGTCCTGTGCGACCCCGGCATGATCATGAGGCCGCCGTTGGTGTCGTAGTTCTCGGTCAGCGCGATCGAGACGGACACCGTCCGCATGTTCGGCAGACCGTCCTCGGCGTGCCAGGTCTCGAAGTCGGAGTGCCAGTAGAAGCCGCTGGCCCCGAAGCCGGGCTTGACGTTGATCCGCGACTGGTGGACATACACGTCCGAGCCGAGGATCTGCCGCGCCCGCCCGACGACGCGCTCGTCGCGGACGAGCCGCGCGAACACCTCGCTGATCTTGTGAACCTCGAAGACTGAGCGGATCTCCTTGGACTTCGGCTCGACGATCGACCGCTCGTCGGAGCGGATCTCCGGGTCGGTGACGAGCCGCTGCAACTCCTGCCGGTACAGGGCGACGTCGTCCTGACCGATCAGCTCGTCGACGGCGAGGAAGCCGTCGCGCTCGTACGCCTGGAGGTCGGCGACGGAGATCGGCCCGGGAGTGCCGGGCGCACCCCAGACGACCGGGTCCTGACGGGGGACGGACACCTCGGTGGCGCCGCGGCTGGGGTACAGATCGGTGACGGTGGTGGTCACGTGATTCACACCTCCTCGGTCAGCAGGGGGTAGACGCCGTTCTCGTCGTGGTCCTCCCGGCCGGTCACGGGCGGATTGAACACGCAGATGCAGCGGAAGTCCTCCTTGACCCGCAGCGTGTGCCGCTCGTGCCCGTCCAGGAGGTACATGTTCCCGGGCGTGATCGTGTACGTCTTCCCGGTCTCGTGGTCGGTCAGCTCCGCCGCGCCCTCGACGCACACGACGGCCTCGATGTGGTTCGCGTACCACATCGACGTCTCCGTGCCCGCGTACAGGATCGTCTCGTGCAGGGAGAAGCCGACCTTCTCCTTGGCGAGGACGATGCGTTTGCTCTCCCAGGTGCCCGATGCCGCCTTGATGTGTCGGTCGGTGCCTTCGGTGTCCTTGAACGAACGGACGATCACGGTGGTGTGTGCCTCCTTCTCGGGTGGTGTTCAGACGGTCTCTCGGACGGCGCGGGCGAGGGCGCTGAGGCCCTCGTCGAGCTCGTCCGGGGTGATGGTGAGGGCAGGGAGCAGCTTGAGGACCTCGCTCTCGGGGCCCGAGGTCTCCACGAGCAGCCCGAGTTCGAATGCGCGGCGGGAGACGCGCTCGGCGCGGCTCTTGTCGTGGAACTCCAGGCCCCACACGAGCCCGCGCCCGCGGTACTCCTTGACATCGGCGAGGTTCTCCTCGGTGATCGAGATCAGCCCCTGCTCGATCTGTTCGCCGCGCGCCCGCGTCTGCTTCTCCATGGCGGACCCGTCGGTCCAGTAGGTCTCCAGGGCCGCGGTCGCCGTGACGAACGCGGGGTTGTTGCCGCGGAAGGTGCCGTTGTGCTCGCCCGGCTCCCAGATGTCCAGTTCGGGCTTGAACAGGCACAGCGACATGGGCAGTCCATAGCCGCTGATGGACTTGGAGACGGTGACGATGTCCGGCACGATCCCGGCCTCCTCGAAGGAGAAGAAGGCGCCGGTGCGCCCGCAGCCCATCTGGATGTCGTCGACGATCAGCAGCATGTCGCGGCGTGCACACAGGTCGGCGAGCCCCCGCAGCCAGTCCGGCCGGGCGACGTTGATGCCGCCCTCGCCCTGCACGGTCTCGACGATGACCGCTGCGGGACGGTTGAGCCCGGACCCCTGGTCCTCCAGCAGCCGCTCGAACCACAGGAAGTCCGGGACCCGGCCGTCGAGGTAGTGGTCGAAGGGCATGGGTGTCCCGTGCACGAGCGGTATCCCGGCGCCGGCGCGCTTGAAGGCGTTGCCGGTGACGGCGAGGGACCCGAGAGACATGCCGTGGAAGGCGTTGGTGAAGGACACGATCGCCTCGCGGCCCTTCACCTTGCGGGCCAGCTTGAGGGCGGACTCGACGGCGTTGGTGCCGGTGGGCCCCGGGAACATGACCTTGTACGGCAGATCGCGCGGCCGCAGGACGAGGTCCTGGAAGGTCTGGAGGAAGGAACGCTTGGCGGTGGTCGACATGTCGAGCCCGTGGGTGACGCCGTCCCGCTCCAGGTAGTCGATCAACGCCCGTTTCAGTACGGGGTTGTTGTGGCCGTAGTTGAGCGACCCGGCGCCGGCGAAGAAGTCGAGGTACTCGTGGCCGTCCTCGTCGTGCATGCGGCTGCCCCGCGCGCGGTCGAAGACGGTGGGCCAGCCGCGGCAGTAGCTGCGCACCTCCGACTCCAGGGTCTCGAAGACGCTGAGGTCGGGCTGGGTGATGGTCACGGCGAAAACGCTCCTCGGTGGTGGGGGGAGAGGGAGTGCGTGGCGGTCAGACGGAGAGGGGGCCGATGCGGTGGAGGACCTCGGGGGCGTGCGGCCCGTCGGGGAACTGACGTGTCTCGAAGAGGACTTCACGTTCCACCTCCGCGCCGTGGCGTCGCGCGTACGACGTGAACAGGCGCTCGGAGGCGGTGTTGCCCGGGGTGATCGTCGTCTCGATCCCGGTGACCCCGTGCTCCTCCACGACCCGTGCCGTGAGCGCGTCGAGCAGTCGCGCCGCGAGCCCGCGCCCCCGGTGGGCGGAGTCGACGGCCACCTGCCACACCAGGAGGGTGCGCGGACGGTCGGGCCGGAGGTACGCGGTGACGAACCCGACGGGCCGTCCGTCGGGCTCGGCGCGCACCACCGCCGAGGTGCCGGCGAAGTCACGGCACCACAGCAGATAGCTGTAGGAGGAGTTCAGGTCGAGGCTTACGGACTCCTCGGCGATGCGCCAGAGGGCGGCCCCGTCCGCCACCTCGGGACGGTCGATCCGCAGTCCCTCCGGCATTTTCGGGAATTCCGCTTGCAGGTCTGCTTGTGCGGCGGTCATGCGGAGGGAATTTACCCACGGAAATTCAAAATTGCATCGCCCGACGGGCTTACGGACGGACGGTGTATGTGTTATCGCGCAGGCGCGTGTGTCCACGCGAGGTCGCGGCGATTGGCGTGGTTATGCCCGGAAAATACCGGACAAAAGGGCACGGTGTGGAGTCGGTCACACCCCGGTAATCCTCACGAGATCTACCCGAATTACGCCGGTTGGTGTTCGCAGAATCTTTGCGTTTAGGTCAGAGAAAAGCGGGCAGAAGAATATGGGTAGCTGCCCTCGAAGGAATTCGATAATTACGCGGAAGGGGTCCGGAAAGCAATGCCGATTTCAGGCCCCGGCCACTCGCCGGACGCGCACCCGGCGTTTCTATGCCCAGGCCTCCCCGACCGCCCGTCGAGCGGCCTGAAGGTCCACCGTGGCTCCGAACTCGCCCAGTGCCGCGCCGAGCGCGGCCAGGCTCGCTCGCACGACCTCGGCCGTCGCGTCGGACCCGTAGTGGTTCACCCGGATCATCTCCGACGCCAGTGCACCCCCACCGGCTGCCAGGGGTGCTGTGGCATTCGCCCCCAGGGCCTTCGCCACCAGCTCGGACGCGTCCACGGCCGCCGGCGTACGCAGGGTCGTGGCGACCGGGGCCGCCTTTGCCTCCTCATGCACATAGGGCTCCAGGCCGGCGCCCAGGGCGACCGCCCCCGCCCGCGTAGCCGCGGCGGCGGACCGGTGCCGGGCCATCACGGCGCCCAGCCCCTCCGTCTCGATCCGCTCCACGCACGCCTCCAGCGCCAGCATCTCCAGCTGTGCCGGTGCGTGCAGCAGCGCCTTGCGGCCGCCGTCGATCCAGCGCTCCTTCCAGTCCAGGAGCGACAGGTACGAGCGGCGCGGCGCCCGCGGGTTGGCCGCCATCCGCGCCCACGCCCGCTCGCTCACCGACACCGCCGACACCCCGGCCGGCCCGCCCATCGCCTTCTGGGCTCCGATCACGCACACGTCCACACCCCATGCGTCCGGCAGTACCGGCTCGGCGCCGATCGAGGCGACGGCGTCCAGATAGAACAGCGCACCGTGCTCGCGCACCACCGCGCCGATCTCCGCCACCGGGTTGGTGTTGCCGGTCGCCGCCTCCGCGTGCACCAGCGACACGAAGTCGATCTCCGGATGCTCGGTGAGGGCCTGACGGATCTGCTCCGCCGTGACCGCCGTGTGGAACGGTACGGCCAGGTCGTACACCGTTGCACCGGAGTCCCGCAGCCAGTTGCCGAAGGTCTGCCCGTACGGCCCGGTGATCACGTTCAGCGCCGTCGTGCCGGGCCCGGCGCACCCGCGGATCGCACCCTCCAGCGGCAGCAGCGCCTCGCCCTGCATGATCACGACGTCCTGCTCGGTGGACAGCAGCCGTGCCACCCGGTCCTCGATCGAGGCGAAGCGGTCGGCGCTCAGCGGGGCGAGGTCCAGGAAGGGGTGGGTCACGGCGGTGCTCTCTTCGCTCACGGGGTTGACGGAGTCGAGGGTAACCGGGGCGTGTTCCACGCCACTCACCGGCGACTTCTGAGGTGGACCAGCTTCGCGGCCATCGGATTGGTTTGAGGGGCCCAAAGTTCTCCTTATAATCGGAACCCACAGTTCCCCCACAGAGAGGTCCCCCGTGAATACGCTCCTCGGGCGCCGGGCCCGCGTCCTGGCCGCCATCACCGCGACGGCGGGCGTGGTACTCGTGGCCGGCTGTACTTCGAGCGGCAGCGGCGGCAGCGCCGCGAAGACGGCCGCCGGAGGGGTGGAACTGGTCAAGGCCGGTCAGCTCACCACCTGCACGCACCTGCCGTACCCGCCCTTCCAGTCGGAGATCAACGGCAAGGTCCAGGGCTTCGACGTCTCGCTGATCGACCTGGTCGCCGAGGACCTCGGTGTGAAGCAGCAGATCCTCGACACGCCCTTCGAGAACTTCAAGACCGGCGCGTTCCTCAACTCCGGCCAGTGCGACCTGGCCGCGGCCGGAATGACCATCACCGCCGAGCGCAAGAAGAACGTCGACTTCTCCGACCCGTACTTCGACGCCACCCAGGCGGTGCTGGTCGACGCGAAGAGCGGCATCAACTCGCTGGCCGACGTGAAGGCCCAGGGCAAGAAGCTCGGTGCCCAGGCGCAGACGACCGGTGAGGACTACGCGAAGAAGCAGGGCTTCGACCCCATCTCCTTCGAGTCCTCCGACGCCGTGATCAACGGGCTGCGCACCGGCCAGGTCCAGGCGGTCGTCATCGACTACCCGGTCGTCCAGGGCTGGCTCAAGGACAAGGCCAACGCCGACGCCTTCAAGGTGGTCGACAACCTCAGCACCGGTGAGCAGTACGGCTTCACGGTGAAGAAGGGCAACGCGAAGCTCCTCGCCGCGGTCAACAAGGCGATCAAGGACGCGAAGGCCGACGGCACGTACAAGACCCTGTACGAGAAGTGGATCGGCCCGTACAACGCGTCCGTCGCCTCGTCCTCCGCCTCATGAGCGACGCGACCGGCACAGCCGGCGCCGAGATCCAGCCCCGCAAGAAGGGGCTGACTCGGCGTCAGAAGCGCAGGCTGTCGCGCGGCGTCCAGTACGCCGTCTTCGCCGCGGCCGTGATCGCCTTCGCGGTCACGGCCGACTGGGGACGGCTGCAGAACCAGTTTGCGCAGGCCGACATAGCCCGCCAGATGTTCCCGGACGTCATCACGCTGGCGCTGAAGAACACCGTGCTGTACACCGTGTCCGGCTTTGTCGTCGGCCTGGTTCTCGGCATGGTCGTCGCGCTGATGCGACTGTCGTCCGTAGGCCCGTACCGCTGGATCGCCGGGGTCTACATCGAGATCTTCCGTGGTCTGCCCGCTCTGCTGATCTTCATCTTCGTCGGCGTCGCCGTGCCGCTGGCCTTCCCCGGCACGGAGATCGTCGGCGGCACCTACGGCAAGGTGGCCCTCGCGCTCGGCCTGGTGGCCGCCGCGTACATGGCGGAGACGATCCGCGCGGGTATCCAGGCCGTGCCCAAGGGCCAGACGGAGGCCGCCCGTTCGCTGGGCTTCTCGCCGGCCCGAGCCATGGTCTCGATCATCATCCCGCAGGCGTTCCGGATCATCCTCCCCCCGCTCACCAACGAGTTGGTCCTCCTCTTCAAGGACTCCTCGCTGGTGCTGTTCCTCGGCGTCACACTGGAGGAGCGCGAACTGTCCAAGTACGGCCGTGACCTGGCCAGCCAGACCGCCAACTCCACACCGATCCTGGTCGCGGGCCTGTGCTATCTGCTGGTCACGATCCCGCTCGGCTTCGCCGTACGGCGTATGGAGGCCAAGGCCCAGGAGGCCGTCAAGTGAGCAGTACCCCCGAGATCCGGATCCGCGACCTGCACAAGTCCTTCGGTGACAACGAGGTGCTGCGCGGCATCGACCTGGAGATCGGACAGGGCGAGGTGGTCTGCGTCATCGGCCCGTCCGGCTCCGGCAAATCGACCCTCCTGCGCTGTGTGAACCTCCTGGAGGAGCCCGCCAAGGGGCAGGTCTTCGTCGGCGGCACCGAGGTGACGGACCCCGACGTGGACATCGACGCCGTACGTCGTCGTATCGGCATGGTGTTCCAGCAGTTCAACCTCTTCCCGCACCTCACGGTGACCGAGAACCTCACGCTCCCGCAGCGCCGGGTGCTGCGGCGGGACAAGGCCATGGCCGCGAAGGTCGCCGCGGCGAACCTGGAGCGCGTGGGTCTCGCCGAAAAGGCGGACGCCTATCCCTCCTCCCTCTCCGGCGGCCAGCAGCAGCGCGTCGCCATCGCCCGTGCGCTCGCCATGGGCCCTGAGGTGATGCTCTTCGACGAGCCGACCTCCGCACTGGACCCCGAGCTGGTGGGCGACGTCCTCGCCGTGATGCGCATGCTCGCCGACGAGGGCATGACGATGATGGTCGTCACCCACGAGATGACCTTCGCGCGCGAGGTCGCCGACCGAGTGGTGTTCATGGACGGCGGCGTGATCGTCGAGGCCGGCGCCCCGGAGCAGGTCATCGGCAACCCGAGCCACGAACGCACCCGCCACTTCCTCTCCCGGCTGCTCGACCCCGCGACGGCCGAGGTGGAGGAGGAGAGCTCCGACCAGGTGGGCGAGGCCGACCAGCGGGCGAACTAAGGTGCAGTACATGAGCGATCGCGCGGTGCTGCACGTGAAGGGACGGGTGCTCGTCGGGCCCGAGGAGGTCCGCGACGAGCTGTGGGTCGTCGACGGCCGGATCTCGTACGACCGCCCGGCCCGCGCCCGTGACATCCGGACCGTCGAGGGCTGGGCGCTGCCCGGTCTCGTCGACGCGCACTGCCACGTCGGCCTCGATGCCCACGGCCCGGTCCCTGAGGACGTCTCCGAGAAGCAGGCGCTGACCGACCGCGACGCGGGGACCCTGCTGATCCGCGACGCGGGTTCCCCGTCCGACACGCGCTGGATCGACGACCGCGACGACCTTCCGAAGATCATCCGGGCCGGCCGGCACATCGCGCGCACCCGCCGCTACATCCGCAACTACGCCTGGGAGATCGAACCCGAGGACCTGGTCGCCTATGTGGCCCAGGAGGCCCGGCGCGGCGACGGCTGGGTCAAGCTGGTCGGCGACTGGATCGACCGGGACGCCGGGGACCTGACCGCATGCTGGCCGCGCGAGGCGGTCCGGGCGGCGATCGCGGAGGCACACCGCCTGGGCGCGCGGGTCACCGCGCACTGCTTCGCCGAGGACTCGTTGCGGGACCTGGTCGAGGCGGGCATCGACTGCATCGAGCACGCCACGGGCCTGACGGAGGAGACGATCCCGCTGTTCGCCGAGCGGGGTGTCGCGATCGTCCCGACCCTCGTGAACATCGCGACCTTCCCGCGGCTCGCCGACGGGGGTCAGTCGAGGTTCCCGCGCTGGTCGGCACACATGCGACGGCTGTACGAGCGGCGGTACGACACTGTGCGCGCCGCGTACGACGCCGGGATCCCGGTGTACGCCGGCACCGACGCCGGTGGAGGGCTGGCCCACGGACTGGTGGCCGGCGAGGTGGCCGAGCTGGTGTCCGCCGGGATCCCGCCGGTGGAGGCGCTGTCCGCGACCACATGGGGTGCCCGCCGTTGGCTGGGGCGACCCGGACTCGAGGAAGGGGCGCCCGCGGACCTCGTGGTGTACGCGACGGATCCGCGCACGGACGTTCGCGTACTGGCGGCGCCGCGCCGGGTGGTGCTGAACGGACGCGTGCTCGGGTAGGCGCCGTCACCCGCGCTCCGGTCACGCCCCCGATGTGGGGGATGCGGCAGCGACCTCGGGGAACAAGCGTGCCGGGCGTTTCGAAAAGTTCTGCGAGAAGCCCACGATAGGGTGAAGTCACGCCGTGTCGCTGACGGCTCACTCCCGGTGCGTAATTCTTTCGGGGTCCCGAGCTTGTCTTCCCTGGGGGTCCCACCACCATGAACGGCTCCACCTTCCGCATGCCCGCACGGCGTCTGACCATCGCCGCGGTGGCCACCGCCCTGGCCGCCGGTCCCGCGGCGCTGGCGGGCGCCGGTTCCGCCGGCGCGACCGAGGACCACGGCCACGCGAGCGCTTTCGTGCTGCGCACGGGGCTCGATGTGTCCCTGCTCAACAAGACCGTGAACATCCCGCTCACGGTCTCCCTCAACGACGTGCAGGCGCCGAGCAGCGCTCGGCGAACCGCGCTGTCGGTCCGGCTGGAGGGTGTCGACGACGGGCGCACCTTCGACGTGGTGCGGGCGGATGCCGCCACGGCGAAGGCGACGGTGTCTGCGACGGGTGCCGAGGCCTCCACGAGCCTCACCCACGCCAGGGTCCATGTTCCCGGGCTGCCGATGCTGTCCCTGATCGAGGTGGACGGCGTCACGTCGAAGGCGGTGTGCGAGCCCGGGAAGAAGCCGGTCGCCACGGCGAACCTCCTGGGCGCGGTGACCGTGCTCGGGCGGAAGGTCACGGTGTCGGCGGGCGGGCCGACGCAGGTGAAGGTGCCGGGCGTCGGGGAGGTGCGGCTGGAGGTGTCGCCCACGCGGACGACCTCGCGGACCGCGGCGGCGTCCGCGTTGCGGCTGACGGTGTCCGTGAACCCGCTGAACCTGAACGTGGCCGAGGTGAAGGGGACGGTGACGCTGGGGGGTGCGACGTGTGAGGCGCCGACGTCCGCGCCGGTCGCGTCCGCCGCGCCGGTGACGTCTTCCACGCCCGGGACGGCCGGGGATGTGAAGCCCCAGGGGGCGCACGCGAAGGCCGACCTCGCGGAGACCGGGGGGAGCTCCGCGACGCCGTACGTCGTGGGCGGGGCCATCGCGTTGTTGGTGGTCGGCGGGGGAGCGGTGAGCCTGGCGCGCCGTCGCCGGGGCTGACACCCCGGAGCGGGGCGGTGACCCACTCACCGCCCCGCCAGCGTCACCGCCCGGTCCAGCGCCTGCAGGAAGCGGTTCACCGTCACCCGGTCCCGTACCGCGAGCCGCAGCCACTCCTCGCCCAGCCCCGGGAACGTGTCCCCGCGCCGCACTGCGAACCCGAGGTCTCGCAGGTGGCGGCGCACGGCCGCCGCCCGCTCCAGGCGGACCAGCACGAACGGCCCCTCCGCCGGCTCGGCCACATACAGCCCGTCGGGCCCGAACTCGCGTAGCCCCGCCACCAGATGCGCCCGGTCCGTCGCGGCCCGGTGTGCCGCATGTGCCGCCTCCGCCAGCGCCCGTGGCGACACACAGGCCTCAGCGGCCGCGAGCGCGGGTGTGGACACCGGCCACAGGGGCTGCGCCCGCTCCAACTCGACGATCGTCTCGGGGGCGGCCAGGACGTATCCGATACGCAGGCCCGCCAGCCCCCAGGTCTTGGTGAGGCTGCGCAGGACGACGAGACCGGGCACGTCGGTCCGGCCCGCCAGCGTCTCCCGTTCCCCCGGCACCGCGTCCATGAAGGCCTCGTCGACCACCAACGTCCGGCCGGGGCGGGCGAGTTCGGTGATCACGGCCGCCGGGTGCAGCACCGACGTGGGGTTCGTCGGGTTGCCGATCACCACCAGGTCCGCATCGTCGGCGACCAGCGCCGGGTCCAGCCGGAAGCCGTCCGACTGCCGCAGCAGGACCCTGTCCACCGGGTACCCGGCATCCCGCAGCGCCGCCTCCGGCTCGGTGAACTGCGGGTGGACCACGACCACATGACGGGTCTTCAGGGCCCGCGCGAGCAGCACGAAGGCCTCGGCCGCGCCCGCCGTGAGCAGCACGTGCTCGGTCGGCAGCCCGTGCCGCGCCGCCACCGCCGCCCGTGCCGCCCGCCCGTCGGGGTACGCCGCGAGCCCGCCCAACGAGGCGGCGATCACCTCGCGCAGCCACACCGGGGGAGTGTCCGCGCGCACGTTCACCGCGAGGTCGGTCAGTGCCGCCCCGCCGTCACGGACCTCGGCGTCCCCGTGGTGCCGCAGGTCGTGCGCTCCCTCGTGTTCAGTGCGCATGGGAGTGTGCGTGCCCGCCGTGGTGGTGGTGACCGTGACCGTGGTGGTGGCCGTCGTCGTCCGGGTGGAAGTGCGGCTGCTGCGGCAGACCCACCTTGTCCTCGAAGCCCGGCAGCGCGATCCGGTACACGCACGAGTCGCAGTTCATCCGCAGATCGCCCCTCACCGCCTCCTCGTACCGCTCCATCACCAGGTCGAGCAGCTCCGGCTCCGGACCGATGACATCCGCCTGCCGCACCTCGATCTCCGGGTGCGCCGCCGCCCAGCCCTCGGCCTGCTGCCGCACCCGGTCCGGCAGGATGCCCGTGAAGAGGAAGTAGGGCAGGACGACGATCCGTCTCGCGCCCAGCCTCGCGCACCGGTCCAGACCGCTCGGCACGTCCGGCGCCGCCAGCGACACGAACGCCGTCTCCACGCCTGCGTACCCGCGTCCCTCCCAAAGCAACCGGGCCGCCTTGTACACCTCGGCGTTGGCGTCCGGGTCCGTCGAGCCGCGCCCGACCAGCAGCACGGTGACATCGGCCCGGTCGAAGGGCATGCGGCCCGTGCCCCCGAGCGCCTCGTCCAGGCGCCGCTCCAGGACCGACAGCAGCGCCGGATGCGGGCCCAGCGGGCGCCCGTACGTGTAAGCGATCCCCGGGTGGCGCTCCTTCTCCCGGGCCAGCGCCGCCGGGATGTCCCCCTTGGCGTGCCCGGCGGACACCAGCATCAGCGGCACCGCGGCGAAACGGCGTACCCCCCGCTGCACCAGCTCGGACACCGCCTCGCCCAGCGGTGGCGACGACAGCTCGATGAAGCCGCCCGCGACGGGCACTTCGGGGTGGCGGCGCCCCAGCTCCCGGACGAAGTCGCGGAACGCCTCGGCTCCGGCCTCGTCCCGGGTGCCATGGCCGGCGATGAGCAGGGCGGGCGGCGGGGGGGTCACGGGGTCTCCTTCGAAGTGGGGTGGTACAGCAGGGCGTTGAGCGCGGCGGCGGCGACCGCCGAACCGCCCTTCTCGGACACGTTGCTCACGGCGGGCAGTCCGCTCTCGCGCAGCGCGGCCTTGGACTCGGCCGCGCCGACGAAACCGACGGGCAGCCCGATCACGAGCGCGGGGGAGGCCTCCAGTTTCAGCAGTTCCTCCAGGGCGGTCGGGGCACAGCCGATCACCCAGAGCGCCCCGGGGCCGACGTCCTCGTACGCGAGGCGGATCGCGTGCGCCGAACGCGTCAGCCCCCGCCCCGACTCGGCGTCCTTGAGTCGGCAGACCGTCTCGTGCCGGGTGATTCCGGCGGCCACCATCTCGACGTCCACGACCACCGGCGCCCCGTCGTGCAGCGCGGCGTGCGCCTTCTCGAGCTCGCCCTCGTCCAT
Source organism: Streptomyces sp. NPDC022910 (assembly GCF_055561075.1). Taxonomy (NCBI): domain Bacteria; kingdom Bacillati; phylum Actinomycetota; class Actinomycetes; order Kitasatosporales; family Streptomycetaceae; genus Streptomyces; species Streptomyces sp. NPDC022910. The sequence continues at coordinate 78,836 of NZ_JBVHHL010000014.1, read as the reverse complement.
GACGAGATCGCCCGCGTAGTCGAGGTCGGCGGCGGAGTGGACGACCCGTTCCACCACCGCCCGGGTCAGCGGCGGGAAGTGCGAGGTGTCCAGGCGGGCGCGCAGCCGCCGGAAGGACTCCTGCTCGATCGGGTGCACCACACGGTTCACCGGGTCTCCTCCTGCCAGCGGTAGCCGCGCGGCGTCACCATGCGCCCCGCGATCTGACGGGTCGCCGTGTTGCCCACGGTCACGACCGTCATCATGTCGACCGTCGCCGCATCGAGCGAGACCAGTGTCGTCACACGACTGGACTCGTCCGGCCGCGACGCGTTCCGTACGACACCGACCGGCGTCGTCGGCGCCCGGTGCCCGGCGAGGATCGCGAGCGCCTTGGGCAGCTGCCAGTCCCGGCCCCGGCTGCGCGGGTTGTAGAAGGTCACGACGAGGTCCGCCTCGGCCGCGGCCCGCACCCGCCGCTCGATGACCTCCCAGGGCGTGTGCAGGTCGGAGAGGCTGATCGACACGTGGTCATGTCCCAGCGGAGCGCCGAGGATCGCACCCGCCGCCAGTGCGGCCGTCACGCCTGGCACCCCCACCACGTCGATGTCGTCGGACGCCTCGGCCAGCGCGGGCGACGCCATCGCGTACACGCCGGCATCCCCGCTGCCGATCAGGGCGACGGCATGTCCCTTCCGAGCCTCGGCGACCGCCGTGCGCGCCCGCTCCTCCTCGGCACCGAGCCCCGACTGAAGGATCCGGGTGCCGGGCCGCAGCAGATCGCGGATCTGGTCGACGTACTGATCCAGGCCCACCAGCACGGACGCGCGCCGCAACTCCGCCTGCGCGCGTGGTGTCAGCAGGTCCCGGGCGCCCGGCCCAAGCCCGACGACCGCGAGCCGGCCGCGGCCCGGCCGGCGTACGACCGCACAGGTCGCCATCGCGGGGCGCGCGGCCGACTTCCGCTTGGGCACCACCAGTTCACCGCCGCGCACCAGCGCGGCGGCCTCCGCGACGGACGGCGTGCCGACGGCGGCGAGCGGCGCGTCGGAGGGGTTGGGCACGTCGACCTTCGCCAACTCCTCGGCGGAGTACGTCACCACGGGCACCCCGAGCCGCTCCGCGGCCTCGACGACGCCCGGCTCGTCAGCCTTGGCGTCGACCGACGCGAGCTCGGCCAGCGACTTCACGGAGAGCCCGGCGTCCCGCAGCGCGGCCTCGATCAGTGTGAGGATCTCGTCGACGGGCGCGCCCCTGGAGGCGCCGACACCGACGACGAGAGACGGCGGACGCAGCACGACCTCCCGCTCGGCCGGTTCGACGACGGCATCGGTGACGCGGATCGTGTACGAGCCCTCGTCGGTGACGCGCAACGGCGGCAGCGGCCAGCTCACCTCCGCCTTCAGGGCGACCGGCTCCCCGTCCAGCAGCGCCCGCGAGACCCCGGCGACATCGCCCTCCACCGGGAACCCGAGGGTGTCGAGGCCCGGCAGGCCCACGGAATCCGTCGCGGTCGTCACCACCGGCCGCGCTCCCAGCAACTCGGCCACCTCACAGGCGAGTTCGTTGGCCCCGCCCGCATGACCGCCCAGGAGCGACACGGCGAAGTGCCCGCCCTCGTCGACGCACACCACTCCCGGGTCGGACGTCTTGTCACCCAGCAGCGGGGCGACCAGCCGCACGACGGCACCGGTCGCCAGGAAGCACACGAGCTGTTCGCACTCCGCGAAGGCGGCCCGCACGGCGTCCCCGACGGGCCCGTCGTACACCCGCGTGCGGTCCTGCCACGCCGCGGCCAGCCGGTCCCGCGCAGCCGCCCCCGCCGCGGTGGCGGAAATGAGGCCGATCACTGAGCAACTCCTTCGGTACGCGCCGGAGGCCGCGTGCCCCACAGCAGGAAGACAGGGTTGGTCGCCGCCAGCCGGGTCACATCGCCCGGCAGCGGCGCGAGCCGCGAGGACTGCAGCAGTACGCCGTCGCAGGAGAACCCGGCCGCGACGAGCGCCTGCCGGACGGCCGGTACACGGTCCAGGGCGGCCATGGCGACCACCACCGCCCGCCGGGCCCGCGCCGCGCACGCCGTCACGACGGCGGGCAGTTCGCCTCCGCCGCCGCCGACGAACACCGCGTCGGGGTCGGCGAGAGCCTCCAGCACGGCCGGCGCCGCCCCGTGCACGACGTGGACGTCCACGCCGTGCGCCGCCGCGTTGGCGCGGATCCGCTCCACACCGTCGGGCGTCTTCTCCACCGCGGTGACGGCGGCACCCAGCCGGGCGCACTCGACGGAGACCGACCCGGATCCCGCGCCGACGTCCCAGACCAGGTCCCCGAGCCGCGGCCCCAGCCGGGCCAGCGCCAGGGCGCGCACCTCGAACTTGGTGATCATCGAGTCGCGGTGCGCGAACGCCCCCTCGTCCAGGGCCCACCCGGACGGACCGGACGACGCCCCGGCGACCGTGCGCACGGGCCCCAGCGCCCGCGACGTATCGAGGCACAGCACCACGCTCACCGCTGTGCCCCAGTCGCGCGCCGCCGCCTCCTCGGGTGTCACCCGCTCCACGCGTTCGCGCTCCGGGTCGCCGAGCGCGCTCGCCACCACGAGGAAGCGCTCGCCGCACTCGCGTGCGAGCGCCGACCCTAGTTCGGCGGGACCGGCACCGGGCCCGGTCAGCACGGCGACCTTCGGATGCGCCCGGCACACGTTCACCGCGGTGCGCAGAGCACGCCCGTGCGCGCTCACCACGACCGCGTCGTCCCAGGGCAGCCCCACCCGCGCGAAGGCGGTGGCCACGGACGACACGCCCGGCCGCACGTCGAGGCGCTCCGGTCCGAACCGTTCGGCCAGGGCCCGGACGATCCCGAAGAACCCGGGGTCGCCCGAGGCGAGCACCACGACCCGCCGCCCCTTGTCGAGGTACCGCTCGACCGCGTCGAGCGCGGGAGCCAGCGGTCCGAGGACGATCCGCTCCGCCTCCTCCGGCAGCCGGGCGGCCTCCAGGTGCCGCCGTCCGCCGACCACGAGGTCCGCACCGGCCGTCGCGTCGGCGGGAAGCGGCACCGCCGTGCCCGTACCGACGACTGTGATCACGTGCCCGCACCCCGTGCGCGCAGGGTCTTGCGGGCCTCGGGGTCGGCCTTGCGGTAGCCGTGGAAGTGCCCGGGGTGGTACAGGTGCGAGCGCGTGCCGTGCGCGTCGAGCGCCGGACCGACCAGGAACAGCGTGTGCTTCCAGAGCTTGTGCTCCTTGACGGTCTCCTCCAGCGTGCCGATCGTGCACTTCACGACCAGCTCCTCGGGCCAGGTCGCCTGGTACGCCACCACGACCGGGGTGGTGGTCGGATAGCCGCCCTCCAGCAGCTCGCGTACGAGCTGGCCGCTGCGGGCCGCCGACAGGAAGACCGCCATGGTGGTGCCGTGCCGGGCGAACTCGCGCACCTCCTCGCCGGGTGGCATGGGCGTCTTGCCGCCGCCGAGCCGGGTCAGGACGACGGACTGCGCGACTTCGGGGATCGTCAGCTCGCGCTGCGCGAGCGCGGCCACGGCGGAGAAGGAGGAGACACCCGGCACGATCTCCGTCTCGATGCCGATCGCGGCGCACCGGTCGAGCTGCTCCTGCGTGCCGCCCCACAGGGCCGGGTCGCCGGAGTGGATACGGGCGACCTTCAGCCCTTCGGCGTGCGCCCGCTCGTACACCGCGACCACGTCCTCCAGGGACATGGTCGCCGAGTCGAGGATCTCGGCGTCCTCACGCGCGTGCTCAAGGACCTCCGCCTGCACCAGGCTGGCCGCCCAGATCACGGCATCCGCCTCGGCGATGGCGCGCGCGGCACGGAACGTCAGCAGGTCGGCGGCGCCGGGGCCGGCACCGACGAAGGTCACCTTGCCGGTGGTGGCATCGGCCATGGGAATCTTTCCTCTCCTACGAAAGTTCGAGCAGTGCGAAACGCCGGTGCGTACACGGTCGCCGGTTCTGGGTGCACGGGGATCGATTGGACAGCAAGGGCATATGGCGGTCTTCGTGGCGCTGGGCGCGTTCCTGATGACGCTGGCCGGTGGGTGGACGGCACAACGCGTGACCGACCGACGTCATCTCGTCCTCGGCCTGGCCGGCGGTCTGATGCTCGGCGTGGTCGGCCTTGACCTGCTGCCGGAGGCGCTGCGCGCGGCGGGCGGCGAGGTGTTCGGCGTACCGGCCGCGCTGCTGTTGTTCGTGGCGGGCTTCCTGCTGGCCCATCTGGTGGAGCGCCTGCTGGCCGCGCGCCGCGCCGCGCACGGCGCGGAGGAACACAACCACCGGGCGCCCGAAGTGGGCCTCACGGCGGCCGCGGCCATGGTCGGTCACAGCGCGATGGACGGCATCGCGATCGGCGCCGCGTTCCAGGTGGGCGGCGGCATGGGCGCGGCGGTCGCGGTCGCGGTCGTCGCGCACGACTTCGCGGACGGCTTCAACACCTACACGATCACGAGGCTGTACGGGAACGCGCGCCGCAAGGCGCTCACGATGCTCTTCGCCGACGCGGCGGCACCCGTGGTGGGCGCCGCGTCCACCCTGGCGTTCACGATCCCCGAGCAGTTGCTCGGCGGCTATCTCGGTCTCTTCGGCGGAGCACTCCTGTACCTGGCCGCCGCCGAGATCCTCCCGGAGGCGCACCATGTCCACCCCGCCCGCTCGACCCTGCTGTGCACGGTCGCGGGCGTGGCGTTCATCTGGCTGGTGGTGGGCCTCGCGGGCTGATCCGCCGCCGGTCACAGTTTGCCGCCGCGGGTGCCGTCGCGCCGCGCGGGCGCGATGAGGGTGGACAGGTAGGGGAGCGGACCGTCGTCGAGATCGGAGGCCGGCCGGATGGACTCCTCCGGCAGCCCGAGCGCGGATCCCCACACCGCGTCGTCGAGCCGCCCGGTCTCGCGCAGCGCCTGGGCGACCTCGTGGGCCTGCCGTCCGAACTTGTAGGCCACGACCGTGCCGGGCCCGCCGAGTGCGTCCTTGAGCACGGTGGCCCCAGCGGTGACGGGCACCAGCGTGAGCGGCTCGGTGCCCTCGGTCAGGACGGCCCCCGACCGCGCGGCGAGGTCCTGCATGGCGGTGATGCCGGGCACGGTCTCGACGACGGTCCCCGGCACGAGCTCCTGGACGGTCTGCGCGAGGTAGGTGAACGTGGAGTACACGTTGGGATCGCCGATGGTGGCGAAGGCGACGGCGGAGTACCGCTCCAGGAGCCTGGCGACACGCTCCCCGGCCGTGTCCCAGGCCGCCTCGCGCCGCGCGCGGTCGCTGCGCTCGTTGAGCGCGAACACGACGCGTGCGACCTTCTCCTCGGGCACGTAGTGCAGCACGGTCGCCTCGGCGCGTCCGCGCTCCCCGGCGTCCTGTCCGTCGGACGCACCCATGACGGGTACGACGACGACATCGGCGGCGCGCAGAGCGTTGACGCCCTTGACGGTCACCAGCTCGGGGTCGCCGGGGCCCACCCCGACTCCGATCAGCCTGCTGCTCATGACGTCCGGCACCTCTCCACGAACCGACGGGCAGCACCGGGCGCAGCGGCCCAGTGCGTGTGCAGATAACTGGCGTGCACGCCTTGTTGTGCGAAACCTTCGACGTGCCGCCGGGGGGTGCGCACCCCCCATGCGGGAGCCGCCCCCGCGCCGGGCTCGACCACGGTGCGGTGGAACTCGTGGCCGCGCATCCGTGTCCCGGCCGCGGCGAGGACGCTGTCGCTGACGGCCACGGCGTCCCGGTAGCCGAGGGTGAGCCGTTCACTCATGCGGGCATCGGCGTCGAGCACCCCGCACATCGGCTGCCCGTCCAGTTCCCGGCACAGATACAGCAGCCCGGCACACTCGGCGGCGACGGGAGCGCCGCTCAGCGCGAGCTCGCCGATGGCCTTGCGCAGCGGCTCGTTGGCGGACAGCTCGGCGGCGTACACCTCGGGGAACCCACCGCCCATCACCAACCCGCTCGTACCGTCGGGCAGGTGCTCGTCGCGCAGGGGGTCGAAGAGGACGACTTCGGCGCCGGCTGCGGCGAGCAGCTCGGCGTGCTCGGCGTAGGAGAAGGTGAAGGCCGGGCCGCCCGCGACGGCGACGACCTCACGCTCGTGCGTCGCGGTGACGGGTGGCTCCCAGGGGTCGCTCGACAGCGAACCCGCGGTGCGGGCCAGCGCGAGCAGCGCCTCCAGATCGCACCCTTCGCGCACCTGCGCCGCCATGGCCGCGACCGTATCGAGGGCCTCGGTGCGACGTTCGGCCACCGGCACCAGCCCCAGGTGACGGGAAGGCGTGTCCACCCGGGCCACCCTCCGCAGCGCTCCCAGCACGGGCACCCCGGCCGACTCCAACGCCTCCCGCAGCAGCTCCTCGTGCCGGTCCGACGCGACCTTGTTCAGGATCACGCCCCCGACCCGCACCTCCGGATCCCAGGACGCGAACCCGTGCACCAGCGCCGCCACCGACCGCGACTGTGACGAGGCGTCGACCACCAGCACCACAGGAGCCCGCAGCAGCTTGGACACATGAGCCGTGGAGGCCAGCTCACCCTCGCCCGCGGCCCCGTCGTACAGCCCCATCACACCCTCGACGACGGCGATGTCGCACCCGCGCGCACCATGCGCGAACAGCGGACCGATCAACTCCGGCCCGCACAGATACGCGTCGAGGTTGCGCCCCACACGCCCGGTGGCGAGCGCGTGGTACCCGGGGTCGATGTAGTCCGGTCCGACCTTGTGCGGGGACACTGCGAGTCCCCGACGGGCGAATGCCGCCATCAACCCCGTGGCAACGGTGGTCTTGCCGCTGCCCGAAGAAGGCGCGGCGATGACCAGCCGGGGCACCGATGTCACCACTCGATGCCCCTCTGGCCCTTCTGGCCGACGTCCATCGGATGCTTGACCTTGGACATGTCGGTGACGAGGTCGGCGAAGCCGATGAGCTTCTCGGGCGCGTTCCGGCCGGTGATCACGACATGCTGGGTGCCGGGCCGGTTGCGCAGTACGTCGATGACCTCATCGGTGTCGACCCACCCCCAGTGCAGGGGATACGCAAATTCATCGAGAACGTACAGCCTGTACGTCTCGGAGGTCAGGTCGCGCTTGACCTGCTCCCAGCCTTCGCGGGCCTTCTCCTCGTTCGTCGAGTTGTCACCCTGAATGTCGCGCTGCACCCACGACCAGCCCTCGCCCATCTTGTGCCAGTCGACGGTGCCGCCCTGCCCGGACGCTCCCAGCACCCGCAGGGCGTTCTCCTCGCCGACCTTCCACTTCGCCGACTTGACGAACTGGAACACCCCGATGGGCCAGCCCTGGTTCCAGGCGCGCAGCGCGAGCCCGAAGGCCGCGGTCGACTTGCCCTTCCCGATGCCGGTGTGCACGACGACGAGCGGGCGGTTGCGACGCTGACGGGTCGTCAGTCCGTCGTCCGGCACGACACTCGGCTGTCCCTGCGGCATTACGCGGCCCTCCACCTGCTGTTGCCCTGCACATCCCGTACGAGCCCGGCGATGCTGTCCGCGCGCAGCTCGTCCAGCGTCACCGCCATACCGCCCAGGTCCTCGGCGAGCTGCCCGGCGAGCCCCAGCCGCACCGACCCCGACTCGCAGTCCACGACGACCGACGCGACGTTCTCGGCGGCGAACAACCGTGCCGCACGACCGGCGAGCGCGACCGGCTCGGGGCCGCCGGTGGCCCGCCCGTCCGTGACCACCACGACCAGCGCCCGCCGCGCGGGATCCCGCAGCCGCTCGACCCGCAGCACGTCATGGGCCTTCAGCAGCCCGGCGGCCAACGGCGTCCTGCCTCCCGTCGGCAGCGACTCCAGCCGCGCCGCCGCAGCGTCCACCGACGAGGTCGGCGGCAGCGCGACGTCGGCCGCCGAGCCCCGGAAGGTCACCAGCCCCACCTTGTCCCGCCGCTGGTAGGCGTCGAGCAGCAGCGACAGCACGGCGCCCTTCACCGCGCTCATCCGCTGCCGCGCCGCCATGGACCCGGAGGCGTCGACCACGAACAGCACGAGGTTCCCCTCGCGCCCCTCCCGCGTCGCCTGCCGCAGGTCGCCCCGGCGCACCACGAGCCCGGGGCCCGACCGCCCGCGCGCCCGCTGGTGCGGCGCCGCGGCGTGCACGGTCGCCGCCAGGTGCAGCTTGGTGAGCGCCCCCCGGGGCCGCCGCGCGCCGGTGGTGCGCCCGTGCTCGGTGCACGCCCGGGACCGCCGCCCCGCCGCGCCGTCACCGAGTCCCGGAACGGTCAGCGCCTTCGTGCGAAAGGGTGCGGAGGCCCGTACGGCCTGCTGCTCCCCGGCGCCGGAGGTACCCGGCTCTCCGCTCTCCCCGGCATCGGGCCGCGCGGCGGTGTCGCCGCCCTGCGGGGCGTCGTCCGGCGACGGCTGTCCGCCACCGCCACCCGGCCCGTCGGGACCCGGGTCGTCGTCCTGCGAGCCGCCGAACTGCTCCAGAGTCTCGTCGAGCTTGTCCTCGTCGAGCCCCGGGGCGTCGAAGGGATTGCGCCGCCGGCGGTGCGGCAGGGCGAGCAGCGCGGCCTGCCGCACGTCCTCGGCGAGCACATCGGTCCGCCCCGCCCAGGCGGCCAGCGCGGTGGCCGTGCGCGCCATCACGATGTCGGCGCGCATGCCGTCCACCTCGAAGGCGGCGCAGGTCGCCGCGATCTGCCGGAGCGCCCCGTCCCCGAGCCGCACCGACGGCAGCAGCTTCCGTGCGGCCACGATCCGAGCCCTTACGGCGGCCTCCTCCTCGGCCCAGCGCGCCGCGAAGCCCTCGGGGTCGTCGTCGTAGGCCAGCCGCCGCCGTACGACCTCCACGCGCTGGTCCGGCTCGCGCGAGGCGGACACCTCGACGGTCAGTCCGAACCGGTCGAGCAGCTGCGGCCGCAGCTCGCCCTCCTCGGGGTTCATGGTGCCGACGAGCAGGAAACGGGCGGCATGCCGTACGGAGACACCCTCGCGTTCCACGTACGAGGCGCCCATCGCGGCGGCGTCGAGGAGCAGGTCCACCAGGTGGTCGTGGAGGAGATTGACCTCGTCGACGTACAGGATCCCGCGGTGCGCGTCGGCCAGCAGCCCCGGCTCGAAGGCCTTCACGCCCTCGGCCAGCGCCCGTTCGATGTCGAGCGCGCCGACGAGCCGGTCCTCGGAGGCGCCGACCGGCAGCTCCACCATGCGGGCGGGCCGCTGAGTGGCCGTGCCCGTCTCGTGCGGGCCGTCCGGGCAGTTGGGGTCCGGTGCCGCGGGGTCGCAGGAGAAACGGCACCCGGCGACCACGTCCACCGCCGGCAGCAGCGCCGAAAGGGCGCGCACGGCCGTGGACTTGGCGGTGCCCTTCTCGCCGCGCACCAGCACACCGCCGACCGCGGGCGAGACCGCGTTCAGCAGCAGAGCGAGCCGCAGGTCGTCCTGGCCGACGACGGCCGTGAACGGAAACGGAGTACTCACTTCTCGTCGCCCTCCAGGTCGCCCTCGAGTTCCAGGTACGTGGCGCGCAGCCGTTCCAGCGTGTCCGCGTCCGGCTCGGCCCACAGGCCACGGTCGGCGGCCTCCAGCAGCCGCTCGGTGATGCCCCGTAGCGCCCAGGGGTTGGACTTCCTCATGAAGTCCCGGTTCTCGGCGTCGAAGACATACTCCGCGCTGAGCTTCTCGTACATCCAGTCGTCGACGACCCCGGCCGTGGCGTCGTACCCGAAGAGGTAGTCGACGGTCGCCGCCATCTCGAAGGCGCCCTTGTAGCCGTGCCGACGCATCGCCGCCATCCAGCGCGGGTTGACCACGCGGGCGCGGAAGACCCGGTGGGTCTCCTCGCCGAGGGTGCGGGTCCTCACCTGGTCGGGGACGGCGGAGTCGCCGACGTACGCCTCGGGGCTGGCGCCCGTCAGGTGCCGCACCATGGCGACCATCCCGCCGTGGTACTGGAAGTAGTCGTCGGCGTCGACGAGGTCGTGCTCGCGGGTGTCGACGTTCTTCGCGGCGACGGCGATCCGCCGGAACGCGGTCTCCATGTCCCCGCGCGCCGCCCGGCCGTCGAGTCCGCGCCCGTAGGCGTAGCCGCCCCACACCGCGTACACCTCGGCCAGGTCGGCGTCGCTGCGCCAGTTCCGGGCGTCGATCAGCGGCAGCAGACCGGCGCCGTACGCGCCCGGCTTGGAGCCGAAGATACGGGCGGTCGCGCGCCGCCGGTCGCCGTGCCCGGCGGTGTCCTCGTCGGCGTGGGCGCGCACGAAGTTCCGTTCGGCGGGCTCGTCCAGTTCGGCGACGGCGCGTACGGCGTCGTCGATGAGCCCCACGACGTGTGGGAACGCGTCGCGGAAGAAGCCGGAGATACGGACGGTGACATCGATGCGGGGGCGGCCGAGCTCGGCGAGGGGCACGATCTCGAAGCCGGTCACGCGGCGCGAGGCGTCGTCCCAGACCGGGCGGCAGCCGAGCAGCGCGAGGATCTCGGCGATGTCGTCGCCCTGGGTACGCATGGCGGACGTGCCCCAGACGGTGAGGCCGACGGACTCTGGGTACTCGCCGGTGTCGCTCAGATACCGCGCGACCAGTGAGTCGGCGAGCGACTGCCCGACCTCCCAGCTCAGCCGGGACGGGATGGCCTTGGGGTCGACCGAGTAGAAATTGCGGCCGGTGGGCAGGACGTTGACCAGACCACGGGTCGGGGAGCCGGACGGGCCCGCCGGGACGTAACCGCCGTTCAGCGCCTTGAGGATGTGGCCGATCTCGTCCGTCGTGCGGGCCAGTCGGGGAACGACCTCGGTGCAGGCGAACTCCAGCACGCCGACGGCGGCGGGCAGTTCGGTGCCGAGGACGTCACGGACGAGAGCGGCGCTCCCGGGTGCGGCCCAGTCGAGGGATTCCATCCCCTCCGCGAGCCGCCGGCACAGCTGCTCCAGCAGGTCGATCGCGTCGGCGGCCGTACGGGCGGGTCCGTCCACGAGGTCCGTCAGCTCGACGGGAACCTTGACGGGCGCGCCCGGTTCGGCCAGCAGCTCCTTCTCCACCAGCCCGAAGTGCTCGGCCAGCGAGGCCCGCAGGCCCGGCAGCGCGTTCGCCTGCCCGCCCCACACCTGCGAGGCGCGCAGCACGGCGAGAACGAGGTTCACGCGCGGCTCGCCGACCGGGCCACCGCCCAGGATGTGCAGACCGTCCCGGATCTGCACGTCCTTGATCTCGCACAGATAGCCGTCGATGTGCATGACGAACCCGTCGAACTCGTCGTCGTCCGGCTGCTCGTTCACGTGCAGGTCGTGGTGGAGCTCGGCGGCCTTGACCAGCGTCCAGATCTGGGCCCGCACGGCGGGTGCCTTGGCCGGGTCCAGGTCGGAGACGAGGGCATACTCGTCGAGGAGCTGCTCCAGCTTGGCGAGGTCGCCGTAGGTGTCGGCGCGCGCCATGGGCGGTACGAGGTGATCGACGACGGTGGCGTGCCCGCGCCGCTTGGCCTGGGTGCCCTCGCCCGGGTCGTTGACGATGAACGGGTAGATCAGGGGGAGTTCGCCGAGGACGGCGTCCGGGGCGCAGCCCCGGCTCAGACCGAGCCCCTTGCCCGGCAGCCACTCCATCGTGCCGTGCTTGCCCATGTGGACGATCGCGTCGGCGCCGAAGCTGTTGTCCAGCCAGCGGTAGGCCGCCATGTAGTGGTGGGACGGCGGCATGTCGGGGTCATGGTAGATCGCGATCGGGTTCTCGCCGAAGCCGCGCGGCGGCTGGATCATCACGACGACGTTGCCGAACCGCAGCGACGCCAGCACGATGTCGTCGCCGTCGACGTACAGCGAGCCCGGCGGCTCGCCCCACGCCTCGAGCATCGCCTCGCGCAGCTCCTGGTCCAGCTTGTCGAACCACACCCGGTAGTCGGCGAGCGGCACGCGCGCGGGTGCGGCGGCCAACTGCTCCTCCGTGAGCCACTCGACGTCGTGGCCGCCGGCCTCGATGAGGCGGTGGATCAGCTCGTCGCCGCCCGCCGGGTACTCGGTGAGGGAGTAGCCCGCGTCCCGCAGCGCGTCCAGCACCCGTACCGCCGACGCGGGCGTGTCGAGACCGACCGCGTTACCGACGCGCGAGTGCTTGGTCGGGTAGGCGGTGAAGACCAGCGCGATCTTCTTCTCGGCGTTGTCCTTGTGCTTCAACCGCACGTGCCGTACGGCGATCCCGGCGACGCGCGCGGCCCGCTCGGGGTCGGCCACGTACACCGGCACGTCGTCCGGTCCCCGCTCCTTGAAGGAGAAGGGGACCGTGACGAGACGGCCGTCGAACTCGGGGATCGCGACCTGCATCGCCGCGTCCATGGGGGACAGGGCGGCGTCGGACTCGTCCCAGGCGGCGCGCGACGATGTGAGGCAAAGCCCTTGCAGTACAGGGATGTCGAGGTCGGCGAGCGCCCCGATGTCCCAGGACTCCTCGTCCCCTCCTGCCGACGCCTGCGAGGCGTGCATGCCGCCGGCGGCGAGGACGGTGGCGACGAGGGCGTCGGCCTTCGACAACAGCGCGTACAGCCGCGCGTCGGCACCGCGCAGGGAGCCGCAGTACACCGGAAGGGCGTTGGCGCCCCGTGCCTCGATCGCGTCGCACAGCGTGTCCACGAAGGCGGTGTTGCCACTGAGTTCGTGGGCGCGGTAGAAGAGCACGCCCACGGTGGGGCGGCCCTCCACGTATGCGCGCTCCCCGTGGACGCCGTACTCGGGCATCTTCTGCGGCTCGACGAACCCCTCGCCGGTCAGCAGCACGGTGTCCGACAGGAAGCGGGCCAGTTCCGTGAGGTTGGCGGGCCCGCCCTCGACGAGGTACCGCAGTGCCTCGGCGACCACGCCCGCGGGCACGGAGGACTCCGCCATCAACTCGGCGTCGGGGACGGCCTCGCCACCGAGCAGCACGGTCGGGATGTCGGACGCCTTGAGGGCGGCGAGCCCGTCCTCCCAGGCCCGTTTGCCGCCCAGCAGCCGTACGACGGCGATGTCCGCGCCCTCGATCAGGCCCGGAAGCTCCTCGGCGACGTCCACGCGGGTCGGGTTGCCGATCCGGTAGGGCGCGCCGGAGGCACGGGCCGCCAGCAGATCGGTGTCGGCGGTCGACAACAACAACACTGTGCTCATGCGGGCGCTCCCGGTGGAATGAAGGGCAGTCCTTGCGGCGCGCCCGACTCGATGAGCCGCCACAGCGCGTCTGTGTCCGCGTGCTGTTCGATCAGGTCGCCGAGCCGGTCGAGCTGTTCCTCGCGCAGCGCGGCGAACGAGGTGTCGGGCGCCGGCACGAAGCGGCGGCCCGCGGCGGTCGCCACCTCGCGCAGGAAGGCCCGCCGGAACCCGTCCGACTCCAGCGAGCCGTGCCAGTGGGTGCCCCAGGTCTGGCCGACACGGCAGCCGTCCAGGCCATGTCCTTCGTCATCGGACATGAACGCCTCGCCGCCGAGGACTTCGGCGACCCCGTGGTGGATCTCATAGCCCTCGACCCGCTCGCCGAGGGCTTGCCCCACCGGCCGGGTGAGGGTCTTCTCGTGGGCGAACCGCACCCCCACGGGCAGCACCCCCAGCCCGTCCACCCGGCCCCTGCGGCTCTCGACCTCGTCCTCGATGTGCTCACCGAGGATCTGGAAGCCACCGCAGACGCCGAGGACCGGCCGCCCTTCGGCGGCTCTCCCGACGATCGCCTCTGCCAGCCTTCGCTCCCGTAGCCACTCCAGGGCTCGGACCGTGCCCCGGGTCCCCGGAATGACGACGAGGTCGGCGTCGGCCAGCTCCTCGGGCCGGTCCACGAACCGCACGACGACGCCCGGTTCGGCGGCCAGGGCGTCCACGTCGGTGAAGTTGGACATCAGCGGGACCGCACAGACGGCGACCCGCAGGACGTCCTCGCCGACGGGCGGTGCGACGACGGACTCCCGGACGGTTCCCCGCAGGGACACCCGCAGCCCGTCCTCCTCGTCGATCCCGAGCCCGTGTCGGAAGGGCAGCACGCCGTACGTCCGCCGACCGGTGAGCCCGTGCAGCATGTCAAGCCCCGGCTCCAGGAGGGACACGTCCCCCCGGAACTTGTTGACGAGGAACCCGGCGACGAGCTCCTGGTCCTCGGGGGAGAGCAGGGCCACGGTCCCGAAGAAGGACGCGAACACGCCTCCGCGGTCGATGTCGCCCACGACGAGCACGGGCAGCCGCGCGCCCCGCGCGATCCCCATGTTCACGATGTCGGTCCGCCGCAGGTTGATCTCGGCCGGACTGCCGGCCCCCTCACAGATCACCGCGTCATACCTGCCCCGCAACTCGGCGAGACAGTCGAGGACCGTTCCCAGGAGCCGCTGCTGCCGCCCGCCGTGGTAGCCGCGGGCGCTGAGCTCGCCGACCGGCTTCCCCAACAGCACGACCTGACTGCTCTGCTCGCCCCCGGGCTTGAGCAGGACGGGGTTCATCAGCGCGGTCGGCTCGACGCGGCACGCCTGCGCCTGCATGGCCTGGGCGCGCCCTATCTCCGCACCCTCGCGCGTGACGAAGGAGTTGAGGGACATGTTCTGTGCCTTGAAGGGGGCGACCTTGACGCCCTGCCGCACCAGCCAGCGGCAGATTCCCGCGGTGACGACGCTCTTGCCGGCGTCGGAGGTGGTGCCGGCGACAAGGAGACCGCCGTTCATGAGGTACGTCCCTTCGCGAGAAACCTTCGGGTGAACAGCCGCCCGGCGACGGTGACGCCGAGCGCGAGCGTGGTCACCCGACGGGAGAGCCGCACGGCCCGCTCGATGTCCTGGACGTGGACCGCGCGCCCTTCGCCGTTCAGCACCGGCCGGTGCTCGACCCGCCCCCCGTACGAGAGCGTCCCGCCCAGCCGCACCCCGAGAGCCCCGGCGAACGAGGCTTCCACGGGCCCGGCGTTGGGGCTCGGGTGCTGGGCGGCGTCCGCACGCCAGGCACGCACGGCTCCCCGCGGATGCGGACCCGACGCCGCCGCGAGGGCGGCGGTCAGCCGTGCCCCCGGCCAGCCCGCGAGGTCGTCGAGCCGGGCGGAGGCCCACCCGTACCGCCGGTACCGGGGTGACTTGTGGCCGACCATGGCGTCGAGTGTGTTGACGGCCCGGAAGCCGACGAGCCCGGGCACACCGCCCACGGCCCCCCACACCAGCGCTCCCACCACGGCGTCCGAGGTGTTCTCGGCGACCGACTCGACGACGGCCCGCGCGATCCCGTCGGCGTCGAGCGCCCGGGGATCCCGTCCGCACAGGTGGGGCAGCCGCGCGCGGGCGGCCTCGACGTCTCCGGCTTCGAGGGCGCGCCCGACAGTCCTGGCCTCCCGGGCGAGCGAAGTGCCCCCGACCACCGACCAGGTGGCGGCCGCGGTCAGGGCGACGGACGCGGTACGGGACGGACGTACGGCGGAGGCGGCGAGCGCCGCGAGGGACACGGCACCGCCCACGCACACGGCGGTGTGCAGGGCGCCCCACCCGCGGTGGTCCCGCCACAGCACCCGCTCGACGGCGCCCGCGGCCCGCCCGAACGCGGCGACCGGATGCCCGCGGCGCGGATCGCCGAGCAGGTGGTCACCGAGGAGGCCGGCGGCGGCGCCGTACGCGAAGACGCGATCGGCACCCATCGGCTCAGCCGACCGCGGGGTCAGGCAGGGCCCGGTTACTGAACCTCAATCGGCAGCCGCACATGGCGATATGTCCTCACTCAGGGTGTCCACGCCCTGGTTCGACGAGACCGGCGGCGAGAGTTCCTGGCTCCCGGGGAGTTCTTCCCCGGTGACAGTGGCGGGACCGCGCCGGACTCTCACCGGCTTCCTCTCCTGCCGCCGTACTGGCCCCGGCAGTCCACCACGCCCCCGGAACACCCGTCAACTTGCTCTTGACCTGCGAAGCTGCGGTGTGCTGAGCCCCACACCGCTGAAATATCGTCAGCCGTCCGAATCGGCGCTATCTGCGCTCTTTCCGGGCCGGGAACCTGGGAAGACTACGGAACGGCAGTACGAACGAAAACGGCATGACGAACGAGAGCGCCGACGAGCGGCATTGGGTGATTCGTTGCGGGGAGACGAACCTGGTGTGGCCGGCCTCTGTTGCCTGCGGCAGCGGTGGGACACGGCGCTCGGGAGCGTCGCGGTGAGGACGCCGGGTCGGTGCGCTGACTGGTGAGACGGAGGTCGGTGTGGTCGACAGGGCGGCGTCGGCGCGTGTGTGGCGGAAGAGCAGTTACTCGGGAGGTGACGACACCGACTGTGTGGAAGTGGCCGTCGAGGGGGCGCACATTCTGGTGCGTGACTCGAAACGGCGCACCGGCCCGGTGCTCGTCTTTCGCCGTACCGCATGGTGTGGTTTGCTGGCTGGATTCGAGGACCCGGCAGCGGACGGTTTCTGAAGGTCCGTCCAGAGGACGGGAGGGACCCATGGGGGACAGGGCCAGGGAAGTGTCGGTGCGTACGGGAGGTTCTTACACTCCCCGAACCGCAGTGGCGGCGGCGGCCCCGCTGGCGCTCTTCTCCTTGACCACGGGGGTGTTCGCGGTGGGCGTGGGTGCGCTCGCCGCGCTGCTCGTGCCGGGATCCACGGCACGAGCCCTCGTCTGGTTGGTGGTGACGATCGTCGCGGCGACGTGCGCCGGACTGTGGTGGGGCCTCACCCCGGTCACGGAGCGTCTCCGCGTTCTCGACCGGGCTGCGGCGACGGTTCGTCCGCGGGGCTCGGGGACCCACTGATCTCCGGGGTGCGCGGCTCTCCCGAGCGGCCGCGCAGGGCCCGGCCTGCGCTCGCCGCGAGGGCGGTGACGGCGGCCGCGCCGAGCGCTCCCAGCACGGCCGTGGTCAGGGGGGACAGGGCGCCCGACCCGGTGCTGGGCGCCACCCGGGCGGACACGGCGATGCTGCACAGCAGGACGCTGCCGCATGCCGTGCCCAACAGCAGACGGGTCGTCGGCGTCCGTGTTCCGTCCTCCCCCTGGGAGTTGTCCGCCTCACCGTCCACCACGTGCTGTGCCTGGTCCGGGGCGTCGGGCCCCGGAGCGGATCCGGGCGGGTCGCCCGCCGACACGAAACGGAGCGCGCGCAACTGCCTGCACCACTCAAGGAACCCGAGGACCGCCATAGGTCTCCCTCCCCGTTGTTTGCCCGGGCCGTCCTTCCCGGGCCTCAGCTGTTGTCGAGACTCTCCTTGACCGCGTCGATCAGTTCGATCATCCGGTCACCCTCGTACGCCTTGTTGCTGATGTCCTCGAAGCACTCCTGATAGCGCGCCGTGAGGCCGAGGTCGTCACGGTTGGCCACGCTGCCGGTGGCGCCCTCGAGGTAGAGCAGGTCGTCGCCATCCGTGAAGCCCAGCAGGGTGAAGGACGCCCCCATGCTGAAGTGCGCGCCGGCCGTGAACGGCAGTACGCGCATGGTGACTCTGGGATGGCGGGACATCGTCTTGAGGTGTTCCAGCTGCCGCCGCATCACGCCCGGGCCACCGATGACCCGCCGGACGACCGCCTCGTCCAGCACGATGCTCACGTCCGGCCCGTGCTCCCCGTCGAAGATGCGCTCCTGCCGGGTGGCGCGCAACTCCGCCGACCGACGGGCCAGTTCTCCGTTCTCGCGCGGCGCGAGCTGGGCCATCGTGTAGTCCTCGATCTGCAGCAGCGAGTAGACGACGGACGGGTGGTAGAAGCGGATCGAGGTCGCGGCGCTCTCGTAGCCGAGGTACTGGGCGAACTGAGGCCGCACCATGTCGCTGTAGGGCGCCCACCAGGAAGGCCCCTTGGAGCCGCGGGCGGCCTCCTCGAGCTCGGCCACCAGGCCGGGTTCGGTGACGTTGTACAGCTGGAGCAGTGCGCGCAGATCCGTCACGCTGAGGCTGACCGTCCCGGCCTCGAGCCGGATCAGCTTGGACAGGGACCACTCCAGCGCGTCGGCGGCCTCTCGCTGAGTGAGACCGGCTTCCTCGCGGGCCTTGCGCAACTCGATACGGAGCCTGCGTCGGTTCAGGCTCGGATCGATGTCCCTGGCCATGTCGCTCCTTGCTACACGTCGTCTTCGACTGGTCGGGCGGCCGACGTCGAGCAGCAACTCACCCATTAGACTAGGTGAGTTGGGCGAGAGCGGCCAGACCACTTGCTGTCTGACACATGTCTTTTCGACGTGGTCGCGATGCGGTGTAGAACGTAGCAAACCGGCATATATCCAACAAAAAATCAGGCCCTGCAGTGATGTTCACTGCGGGGCCTGATGCGAGCGCCCGAGCGGGCGGATGAGCCGTGTGCGGTCAGGACACGATCAGAAAGATCCCGTACCCCACTGCCGCCGTGCACGCCGCGAAGCAGGCGTACGCGCCGGTGGCCGCCAGCGCGGCCGTGCCGCCCCGGGCCGATTCCTTCTTCGTGAGGCCCACCACGCCGAGGGTGAACAGGCCCACCAGGGCCACGGTGACCACGAGGCTGATGCCGAAGACGGAGCCGAGGGCTGCCCAGTCGATGTTCATGTGGCGTGCTTCCTTATACCGTCGCGGTGCGGGTCGGCTCCGACGCGGGGCCGGAGTTCTGGGCCGGGATGGTGGCCGTGAGGCCGGTGGTGGCGTCCGTCGCGGCGTGGGCCGTCGCGACCGGGCCCGCCGGCGGCGGGATCACCGCGGCGATCGCCGTTGTGACGACGCCGGCGGCCTCCGTCTCGACGTCGTTGACGTTGTCCACCGTGACCGGCTTGCGGCGGGACAGGTTCCAGATGACGCCGGCTCCGGCGACGAGCAGGACACCGGTGGCCACCGTGCCCCACGTGCCCTGCTTGGTGAGGAGTTCGGCACCCGCGCCGACCAGGCCGGCGGCCGGCAGCGTCAGACCCCAGGCGGCGAACATCCGCGTGGCGGTGGACCAGCGGACCACTCCGCCCTTGCGACCGAGGCCCGCGCCCATGACGGCACCGGAGCAGACCTGGGTGGTGGAGAGCGAGAAGCCGATGTGCGAGGAGGCGAGGATCGCGGTCGCCGCGCTGGTCTGGGCGGCGAAGCCCTGCTGCGGCGCCAGGTCCGTGAGGCCCTTGCCGAGGGTGCGGATGATGCGCCAGCCGCCGAGGTAGGTGCCGAGCGCGATGGCCAGGCCGGCCGAGACGATCACCCAGGTGGGAGGGTTCGAACCGGGGGCGATGACACCGCCGGTGACGAGTGCAAGCGTGATGATGCCCATCGTCTTCTGGGCGTCGTTCGTACCGTGTGCCAGAGAGACCAGGCCCGCCGAGGCGATCGACCCGGCACGGTACCCCTTCGCGGTCGCCTTCCCGTCGGCGCGGCTGCCGATGAGGTACGACAGGCGCGTTGCGAGCATCGAGGCAAGTCCGGCCACGATCGGTGCGGCGACCGCGGGGATCAGGACCTTGGTGACGATCGTCGAGCCGTTCACCGCCGACCAGCCGGCCGAGGAGACCGCGGCGCCGATCAGACCGCCGAAGAGAGCGTGGGACGAGCTGGAGGGCAGACCGAGAAGCCAGGTCAGCAGGTTCCAGAGGATGGCGCCCACCAGGGCCGCGAAGATCACTTCGACGCGTATGCCCTGTTCGTTGATGATGCCGCCGGAGATCGTCTTGGCGACCTCCACCGAGAGGAAGGCGCCGACGAGGTTCAGCGTGGCGGACATCGCCACCGCCGTCTTGGGCCTCAGGGCGCCGGTCGAGATGGTCGTCGCCATCGCGTTGGCTGTGTCGTGGAAACCGTTCGTGAAATCGAACACGAGAGCGGTGACGATCACGATTCCAAGGAGGAGCGTGATGTGTTCCATTTACCCAGGCTTCTGTGGGAGGTCAGTGGCTGTTGGACCGTAGGCAACCTGAGTGAACGGAAGATGAACTGAGGCGGTCGTAGGGGTGTAGTCGTCAGGGCGCCGCCACTCCGTTTGCGGCGGGGTGGCGGCGGTCGCGCTTCGAACGAAGGCGGAATTCCAGGCTCCGGAAGCCTTGGTCGGATCCTGGCTGGCGCGTCGCGAATCTCTTCAGCTGGGCCATGGACCCATTGAAGAGATTTTGGTCACCCTGCAGGCCCCCGCTGTTGTCGTACTGCCAGAACGTCCAGAACGTCCAGAACGACCAGCCCGCGGGCAGCGTCCCGGCGTCCGCCGATTCGTGGCGCGCTGTCCACAGGGCGTGGTTCGAGGCGAAGGCGCTGCTGCCGCCGGTGCAGGTGTTCCACCAGTGGGCGGTCGTGTAGATCACCGGACGGCGGCTCGTCTCGCGCTTGACCTCGTCGCTGAACGAACTGATCCAGCCGGCCATCCCGGCCTCGCTCAGGCCGTAGCACCTGCGCTTCTTGTCGTAGGGGTTGTACTCGATGTCGAGCGCGGGCGGCAGTGTCCAGCCGTCCGCCGGGCGCCGCCGTTGCGCACGAAGTACGCGGCCTGTGCGGCTCCGGACGACTTGTCGGGCAGGGCGAAGTGGTACGCGCCGCGGACGATGCCGGCGTTGCGGGCGCCGCTGTACTGCCCGTTGAAGTAGGGGTTGCGGTAGGTGGTGGACTCGGTCGCCTTGATGTAGGCGAACCTGGCGCCTTTCGCCTTGGCGTCGGCCCAGTCGACGTTCTTCTGGTGCGAGGAGACGTCCTGTCCCCTGGGCCTGCCCGCCGCCGAGACCGTGGTCCCGGCGAGAACGGTTCCCCCAGGGTGAGTGCCGTCACGGGTGACGCGACCGCGATGATGCGGGCATGACGACGGGACGGTTTGCGATCACGGGCCATGTTTTCCCCCGGAATGGCGACGTGCACGACAAATCGACCAGAGGCTACTGGAAGATCTACGAAAGCCGGTCGATCACCGGCCAATCCCCTTTCGAAGGTGATGTATCCGTATATACGCCCTTACAGACGCATGGCTTCCGCCCTACAGTGCGCCGGGTCACCTGCGGGCCGGCCCCTGCCTGGCAGGATCGCGGCATGGCTGAGCAGGGACGCGACGGACGGGACGCACGGGAGGACGCACAGGGTGGACGGGGCCGAGGAGCACCCGACCCGGGGGACGCGGTGGCGAGGGCGTGGGGCGAGCTCGTCGAGACGGCCCGCCGGACCGTCGCCGACGGTCTGGTCGTCGGCACGTCCGGCAACGTCTCCGTGCGTGTCGGCGACACCGTGCTGGTCACGCCCACGGGAGTGCCGTACGAGCGGCTGACGCCGGGTGACGCGACCGGGGTCGACCTCGACGGCCGGCAGGTGCTCGGCTCGCTGCGGCCGACGAGCGAACTGCCGATGCACCTGGCGGTCTACCGGGCGACCGGGGCGCGCGCGGTCGTCCACACGCACGCCGTGCACGCGACGGCGGTCTCCACACTGGTACGGGAGCTGCCGCTGATCCACTACATGACCGCCGCGCTCGGCGGTGCGGTTCGGGTCGCCCCTTATGCGACCTACGGCACCCCGGAGTTGGCCGAGAACATGCTCGGCGCCCTGACGGACCGCACCGCATGCCTCCTCCAGAACCACGGCACGATCGCCCACGGATCGTCGCTGACCGAGGCGTACGACCGCACGGCGCAGCTGGAGTGGATGTGCCGGGTGTGGCTGACGGCATCGTCGGTGCCGGGTCTGTCGCCGACGCTGCTCACCCCGGAGCAGGTCGCGGAGGTGGGGGAGCGGTTGCGGGGGTACGGGCAGCGCCGGCCGTAGCGGGAGGCCGATTCCACGGGCCGGTTCCCGGACGGGGGGTGGAGGCGCCCTCGGTGACTCCGGGGGCGCCGCCCGCTGGCCCGGGGCGGGCTCCACCGCGAGACTGGAAGGGTGCGCACAGTCAAAGCGGCGGCCGCAGCCGTCACGGTAGCGATAGCAGCGGGCGCGGCCGGCGTCGCCGCGGGCCGCTTGGCCAGCGACGCCGCGCTCAAGGCGCCCCCGGGCCGCCCGCTGCCCACAGAACCCCGCCTCACCGTGCACTCCCTGGCGGCCGGCCGGATCGCGCTCACCCGCGACCTGGCCTCCCAGCGACCCGGCACCTACGGCCTGTCCGGAGACGGCTCGCACGCGGTCGTCGGGCCGGTCATCGACACCGCCTCCCACACCGCCGACACCGTCGTACGCCGCCTGGAACGCGTCACCCACGGCACGCTGGAGCCCGGCGACAAGGCCTGGCTCACCCCCAACCTGTACATCGGCAACCCGAGCGCCGCCCTCGGCCTGGACCACGCCGACGTCGACGTGCCCGGGGAACTCGGGACCCTTCCCGCCTGGTTCGTGCCCGGCGTCCGCGACACCTGGGTGATCACCGTGCACGGGCTCGGCACCACCCGGGAACACCCCATGAACGTCATGGGGTTCCTCAGCCGCCAGCAGTTCCCGGTCCTCGACATCGCCTACCGCGGCGACCTCGGCGCACCCCGCCCGCCGGACGGCCTGAACCACCTCGGCGAGACCGAGTGGCGCGACGTGGACGCCGCCATCCGCTACGCCGTGCGCCACGGCGCCGAGCGCGTCGTCCTGCACGGCTGGTCCACCGGCGCCACCATGGCGCTGCGGGCCGCCGCGCACGCCGCGCTGCGCGAGCGGATCTCCGGGCTCGTCCTGGACTCGCCGGTGCTCAGCTGGGAGGCCACCCTGCGCGCACTCGCCGCGGCCCGCCGCACCCCCGGCGCGCTGCTGCCGCTGGCCGTCCGCGCCGCCCAGGGCCGCACCGGTCTGCACGGCGACCGCGTCCAGAGCGCCGTGGATCCGAACCATCTGCGGGTGCCCGTCCTGGTCTTCCACGGCCCCGACGACACGGTCGCCCCCTGGGGTCCCTCGCGACGCCTCGCCGAGCGCCGCCGCGACCTGGTCACCCTGCACACCGTGCGGAACGCTCCGCACGGGGCGATGTGGAACGTGGACCCCGGGACCTACGAAGAGGCCATGCGGCGCTTTCTGACGCCGCTCATGTAGCGGTTGCCCCCGGCCGGTCGGGCCGGACCGGTTGCGGCGCTGCCGACCAGGCACCCGCCCGCTCCTCGCCGCAACGGGGCCCGAGCCCCCTCACACCCCTGGACCCCGCCCCGGCGCACTCCCTTCCGCTTAGGCATCCGGCACGCGCTTTCCCTCTGCGCACCCCCTCTCCGGACCCTGTGCGTCGGCCGGCCCCGTCGCCCGCCGTGACATTCCGTTTGGGTTTTCGGACCGTCAACCGGAAGACTGCACCCGTGACGTCCCGTAACCCGCGCGACTCCAGGCTCCGACTCGTCCGCCCGCGGCCCCTGGCCGCCGCGCCCCGAGCGGTGACCCAGCACCGCTCGCGCCGCCCCGCACCCCGGCCGCCCGAGGGCACACCCCCACCCGCGGAACTGGCCAGAATGGCCCGCACCCGGCTGGCCGACGCGGCCCGGGTCGCGCACTGGGCCGACGCCGCGCTCCGCCCGGGCCGGGACAGTGCGACCCCCGGCGGCAAGGGCACCCTCTCCGACGCCACCGCCGAACGGGCCGCCGCCGACCTCGGCCTGACCGCCGCTCAGGTCCGCGCCGACTGGGACACCGCCCGTCTGGCCGGACTCGTCGAGGTGCACGGCGACAGCGCCCGCCCCGGCTGGAGGCTGCGCGCCTGGAACCGTGACGACTCCGCCGTGCTGCGCGGCTGGGTCGCCCTCTTCGACGCCTGGTCGCTCGCCTGCCCCGAGCCCGCCGACCGTGAGCACGCCGCCGTCGCCGAGGTCGTCTCGGCCATGCCCCAGGTGCTCTCCTTCCTGCAGCTGTCCGCAGGGCCCGTCCCCGTCGAGCAGCTCCTCGACCTCCTTCAGCAGCGGGTCACCGAACTGCGCACCGAGCGGTGCGAGGTTCCGTACGGGCCCCGGCCCGCACCCCTGGAGATGCCGGTCCAGGACTCCGCCGAGGACACGGAGCTCGCCCCCCTCCTCGACTGGGCCCTCGACGCGCTCGCCTACGTGGGCGCCCTCACCTGCGCCGACGGGCAGGCCACCCTCACCGCGCTCGGCAGCTGGGCGGTCTGGGTGAAACTGGAGCAGATCTGCGTCGCCGCGCAGAGCCCCGCCGGGAACATCGAGCAGAACGCGGAGGACATGCTCCGCGGCTGCGCCCAGCTCCGCCCGAACGCGGCCCGCGCCGAGTACCGCGCCTGGCTCGCGGCCCGCCCGGTCGGCATCGCCGTCACCGAACTCCTGGACGCCGCCCGCGGCGAGGACGCCCTTCTGCGCGGCCTGGCCTTCGAGGCGCTGCGCGTGGTCGGAGCCCCTGCCGAGCCCGATGTGCGTGCTGTCGCGGACGAGACCCCGCTGCGCCCCTACGCCCTGCTCTGGCTCGCCGAGCACGAGGGCCAGGACCCCGAGGACGCCCACGAGGTGCTCACCCGTCAGGAGGCCACCTGGCTGTGGGTCGACACCGCCGCGGCCGTCGCCGACCATGGCGAAGCCCCGCTCCTCGTGCGCCACTTGGAGTCCGCCGTGCAGCCCACCGTGCCCGCGCTCCTCGACGAGGTGCGCGCGGTGGGGCACCCCCGCACCGTGCAGGTCCTGGTCGCGCTCGCCGCCGCCCACCCGGACCCGGCGCTCGCCAAGGCCGTGCGCCGCGCCGCGTTCCAGGTCCACAGGGGAGGCAGCTGACCGCTGGTCAGACCGCTGTCTCAGGGGCGTACGTGCCGAAACTCCAGATGTTGCCCTCGGTATCGCGGGCCATGTAGTCCCGCGAGCCGTAATCCTGATCCGTCGGGGGCATCAGGATGTCGGCGCCGTGCTCCACGGCCCGCTGGTGGTGTGCGTCGACGTCGTCCACGACGATGTACACCCCGCTCGGGCCCGCGCCCTTCATCGCCTCGTCGAAGGCACCGCCCCGGCCCTTCGAGCCCAGCATCACCGCGCCGTTGCCCTGCACCAGCTCGGCGTGCAGCACCGAGCCGTCCTCCCCCTCGTACACCGACAGCTCCGTGAAGCCGAAGGCTTCCGTCAGCTGCCTGATCGCCGCCTTCGCGTCCACGTACAGCAACGTCGGGTAGATGCTCGGCCGCCTGCCGTCCATGCCCGCCATCCCGATCACTCCCTCCGGTGTCCCGGCCGGAACCATGGCCTGTCGCTCAGTCTCGCACCGGCCACTGACAATCCCCCCCGCCGGAAGGACGGACCGGGCCCACCCCGGCCGACCGGAGCACCACCCGCCGCATGAGCGGTCCCCTGAGCCATCCTCGTACGCTCCCCGGAGCGCGGCGCCGGGCCATGGCACGAACGGGGGACACACCGGCCGCGTCACGTCCTCGTACGCCGCACCCGCGCCTACAGTGCGCCCCGGGCTCCCGGACGGAGTGACGGACAGGGCAACGAGCATCACAGCGCCGAACGTCCGCACACACAAAAAGTGCTTGCACGACCCCGTTAGACTGGGGCCCATGGCCATTCTCCTCGCGCATTAGACGGCGGGAACGTCCTCAGCCGCCCATCCCGCCCTCCCATCCGCCCTGGAGTCTGTCCGTGATCTCCGCCTCCGGTATCGAGCTGCGCGCCGGTGCCCGCATCCTCATCGAGAACGCCTCCTTCCGCATCGCCAAGGGCGACCGCATCGGCCTCGTCGGCCGCAACGGCGCGGGCAAGACCACCCTCACCAAGGTCCTCGCCGGCGAGGGCATCCCCGCCGCGGGCAGTGTCACCCGTTCCGGCGAGGTCGGTTACCTCCCCCAGGACCCGCGCACGGGCGACCTGGACGTGCTCGCCCGCGACCGCATCCTCTCGGCGCGCGGCCTGGACGTGTTGATCCGCAAGATGCGCGAGAACGAACAGCGCATCGCCGTCGGCAAGGGCTCCACCCGCGAGAAGGCTCTCAAGCAGTACGAGCGCCAGGAGACCGAGTTCCTCACCAAGGGCGGGTACTCCGCCGAGGCCGAGGCCGCCACCATCGCCGCCGCGCTCAACCTGCCGGACCGCGTACTGGGCCAGCCCCTGCACACGCTCTCCGGCGGTCAGCGCCGCCGTATCGAGCTGGCCCGCATCCTGTTCTCGGACGCGGACACCCTGCTGCTCGACGAGCCGACGAACCACCTCGACGCCGACTCGATCATCTGGCTGCGCGACTACCTGAAGACCTACCGCGGCGGTTTCATCGTCATCTCGCACGACGTGGACCTGGTCGACACGGTCGTCAACAAGGTGTTCTACCTGGACGCCAACCGCTCCACGATCGACATCTACAACATGGGCTGGAAGCTCTACCAGCAGCAGCGCGAGGCCGACGAGAAGCGTCGCAAGCGGGAGCGGCAGAACGCCGAGAAGAAGGCGGCCGCGCTCAACGCCCAGGCGGACAAGATGCGCGCCAAGGCCACCAAGACGGTCGCCGCGCAGAACATGGCCCGCCGGGCCGAGCGCCTGCTGTCCGGCCTCGAAGCGGTCCGCCAGTCCGACAAGGTCGCCAAGCTGCGGTTCCCCGAGCCCGCTCCCTGCGGCAAGACCCCGCTGACGGGCGAGGGCCTGTCGAAGTCGTACGGCTCGCTGGAGATCTTCACCGACGTCGACCTGGCCATCGACAAGGGTTCCCGGGTCGTCATCCTAGGTCTGAACGGTGCCGGCAAGACCACCCTGCTGAGGCTGCTCGCGGGCGTCGAGCAGCCGGACACCGGTGCCGTGGTCCCCGGTCACGGCCTCAAGCTCGGCTACTACGCCCAGGAGCACGAGACCCTCGACGCGGACCGCACGGTCCTGGAGAACATGCGCTCCGCCGCGCCCGACATGGACCTCGTCGAGGTCCGCAAGGTACTCGGCTCGTTCCTGTTCTCCGGCGACGACGTCGACAAGCCGGCCGGTGTCCTCTCCGGCGGCGAGAAGACCCGTCTCGCCCTCGCCACCCTGGTGGTGTCGTCCGCGAACGTGCTGCTCCTCGACGAGCCGACCAACAACCTCGACCCCGCCAGCCGCGAGGAGATCCTCGGAGCGCTGCGCACCTACAAGGGCGCGGTGGTCCTCGTCACCCACGACGAGGGCGCTGTCGAGGCGCTCCAGCCGGAGCGGATCATCCTGCTGCCCGACGGCGTCGAGGACCTGTGGGGCGCGGACTACGCGGACCTCGTCGCCCTGGCCTGAGCACTACCGTGCGTGGGGCGGCCATGGCCGCTTGATCGAATGGTTGATCCACTGCGTATGGATCATTCGGCCGATCCGTGATCCATCATCTGTGTGAGATCTCCTCGTACCGAGGTGTGTCCTACACCGATTTCGTGGCCGAGCCCTTTCACCCCAAGGGCTCGGCCGTCGCGCGTCGCTGACCTGCGGCTTCCCGGATGAACCCGTTCGGGCGTATGGACACGGCCGGGCGGAACCCCGAATTCCACTCGTGGGGATGTGCTCCTGTCGTCACAACCATGTCGCACGGACCTTGCCGAATGGGTGGCCATCACGCCCCCGAGGGGTGATCATGAGGAGACCAGAGCGCACTTCCCATGAGGAGGCACGGGTGGCCGAGACTCTGAAGAAGGGCAGCCGGGTGACCGGCGCCGCGCGCGACAAGCTCGCGGCAGACCTGAAGAAGAAGTACGACTCCGGTGCGAGCATCCGGGCGCTGGCCGAGGAAACCGGCCGCTCGTATGGCTTCGTTCACCGGATGCTCAGCGAGTCGGGCGTCACGCTGCGAGGGCGTGGCGGGGCGACGCGGGGCAAGAAGGCCACGTCGGCCTGACGCCGGGCGGCCCATCGGCTTCGGTGGTGGCCACCCGGTCGGTCGGGTGACCGGCCGGGTGGTTACTGTGCAGTCACTTGTGGATGTCGTCGTACGGCATCCTCTCCTGACCGCACCCATCGGAGGCGTCCCATGGCTTCGCTCGACCCGGTACTCGACAAGGACGGCGTACGGCTCACCGTCGACGATGCGATCGCCACGGTGACGCTGACCAACCCGGCCAAGCTCAATGCCCAGAGCCCTGCTCTGTGGCGGGCGTTGGCCGAGGCCGGGCGCGCGTTGCCCGGTGCCGTCCGCGTGGTCGTGCTGCGTGCCGAGGGCAAGTCGTTCTCGGCGGGGCTCGACCGGCAGATGTTCACGCCCGAGGGAATCGATGGGGAACCGACCTTCAGCGACCTCGCGCGCAGCAGCGACGCCGAGCTGGACGCTGCCATCGCCGAGTACCAGGAAGGGTTCACCTGGTGGCGGCGCAACGACATCGTGTCCATCGCCGCCGTCCAGGGGCATGCGATCGGTGCCGGATTCCAGCTCGCCCTCGCCTGTGACCTGCGCGTCGTCGCGGACGATGTGCAGTTCGCCATGCGCGAGACCAGCCTCGGCCTCGTACCCGACCTCACCGGCACCCATCCGCTGGTGAGCCTGGTCGGTTATGCCCGCGCACTGGAGATCTGCGCGACGGGCCGGTTCGTCCTGGCCGAGGAGGCCGTGCACACGGGGCTCGCGAACATCGCCGTACCGCGTGAGCAGCTCGACGCCACCGCACGGGACCTGGCGTCCGCACTGCTCACCGCCCCCCGCGACGCCGTGATCGAGACCAAGACACTGCTGCGCGGGGCGCAGGAGCGGTCGTACGAGGAGCAGCGCGCCACGGAGCGGGCCGCGCAGGCCCGCCGACTGCGGGACCTGGCCGGTGTCGGCGACTAGGGCCGGCCCTGTGAAGTCGTGACGTCTTACCGGCCCTGCGACGTTTCAGGGGACGACGGCCGTCACCAGGACGGCGACCGACGGGTGATCCAGCAAGGCCTCCGTCACCGCTCTCCGCACCGCCCGGGCCACGTCCACCGCCCGTCTGTTCTCCGCGACGGCCACTTCCACCCGGACATGGCGGCGCGGCAGGGTCGCCGCGCCCTGCCGTTCCTCGATGTGCACCGCACGGCCCAGGCCGCCGAGTGCGCCCGTGAGCCGGACCACGCCCGGGACGGACCGCACGGCCGCGGCCACCGTCGACTCGTCGGGTCCAAGTGGCGCATCGGGCTCGGCCGGTGGCGCCTGCTCGGGGCTTCGTACCTCGGACGGCTCCTCGATCGCCGAGGGGGCGGCCGGTTCGGCGTCCAGCAGGTCCGTCACCCGCAGGTCCACCGCCGTGACCGTCAGCCCGAGGCGATCCACCGATGCCGTCGCCAAAGCCGCGCGGAGGCGGCCGGCGGTCGTGGGAATCGGTTCGGCGTCCGGGGCGAAGGGGTCCGCCACGACCGCGAACTCCGCGTCGATCCGCAGCGGCCCGGCTGGCAGAGCGCTAGGCGGGGGCGGTACCGCGGGCTCGTACGCCTCCTCCGGTTCGGCGAGCGCGATCCGCAGCGCCTCCATCGACACCCCGCTCACCTCCTCGGCCGCGCGCCGCAGTGCCGAACCGGCCGCCTTCTCGGCGATCCACGCGCCGTCACGCGGGCCACCCAGCGGCAGCAGCCGTCCCCGTCCGGCCGGTCGTCCCGCCCACCCGCCTTGCACCACCGCCCTGCTCGAAGGCTCCCCCCGAGCTGAACGCCCGAGGGAATCTCCCTCGCTCCGCTCGCTCATGTCGGTCCACCGCTCCGCCGTCATTCCTCCAGCCTGCCGCATCCCCGGCGCGCGACCGTGGAACCGCCCTTACTGTGGGTGAAGGAGGACGACCGAAAGGGACTGCGGCGATGACCGAGATGACGGAGCGGAACCGGCCGGAGACGACCTCCGAGGGCGTGGAGGCTCCGCAGACACGCAAGCCCACTCGGCGGGGCGGCGGCGACCCGGCCACAAGGGGACGGACGACCATCGCCGACGGCGTGGTGGAGAAGATCGCCGGGCTCGCGGCGCGCGACGTGCCCGGTGTGCACGCCCTGGGCAGCAGCCTCAGCCGCACCTTCGGTGCCATGCGGGACAGGGTGCCCGGCGGTTCGAGAACCCCCCGCGGCGTGAAGGCCGAGGTCGGCGAGGTACAGACCGCGCTCGACCTGGAGATCGTCGTCGAGTACGGGGTGTCCATCGCCGAACTGGCGCGCGCCGTCCGGGAGAACGTCATCGTGGCCGTGGAGCGCATGACCGGGCTCGAGGTCGTCGAGGTCAACATCGCGGTCAGCGATGTCAAACTGCCCGACGAGGCGGACGAAGAGGCCGAGTCGCGGCTCCAGTAGCCGGGCGACCGTGAGCTGAGGAGCGCAGCATGAGCTTGGCCGTGATCGGCATGATCGCCGGAATGGCGCTGGGCTTCGCCGGGTACTTCGGCGGCTTCGGCGCGTTCCTGCTCGTGGCGGCCCTCGGCGCCGTCGGCCTCGTCGTCGGCCGCCTGCTCGAGGGGGATCTGGACGTCGGTGACTTCTTCCGCACCCGCGACGGCCGGCGGCGGTGACGTGTGCCGGGCCCTACCGTTGCACGTGAGCGCAGTGGCGAGGAGCGCCGGCACCCGGGCGCGGTGCCGCCGGCCGAACGGGGCGCCACCCGGGTCGCCGACCGGGTCGTCGCGAAGATCGCCGCGCAGGCGGCGCGTGAGGCGCTCGGCGCGCTGCCGCCGGACGCCGTGCCGCCGCACGCCACGGTCGTCGTCCACCACGAGACGGCGCGCGTCCGCGTCAGCCTCGAACTCGGCTACCCCTCCGACGTCGGTGGTCAGTGCGCCGCTGTGCGTCGTCGGGTCGCCGAACGGGTAGGCGCCTTGGCGGGGATGAAGGTGCACGAGGTCGCCGTCCAGGTGGAGCGGCTGCACCCCGGCCCGGCATACGGGAGGACGCAATGAGCGAGTCCCAAGGCTACGAGAGTACCCAGAGGCTCCCGGTCATCGAGAAGACCACGGACGGCGGACTGGGCCAGTCCTCGTCCGCGGCGGCGTACGAGCCGCTGGACGGCGCGGACGGCGGGGGCGGCCGCTTCTGGTCGGTGCGCCGCGTTCCCGCGGGCGTCCTCGCGCTGCTCCTCCTGGTCGTCGCGGGTCTGTTCCTGTACGACATCGCGGCCGTCCGGGCCCACCGGCCCGCCATGCACTGGCGCCGGGCGCTCGCCCACCGGCTCGCCGAGCAGCCCCTCGACGGCACCTGGGTGCTGGTCGGCGCGGGCGTGGCCACGGTCCTCGGCCTCTGGCTGCTGGTGCTCGCCGCGACGCCCGGAATGCGCGCTGTGCTGACGATGCGCCAGGCGCACACCGACGTACGGGCCGGACTGCATCGGGACGCCGCCGCCACGGTGCTGCGCGACCGGGCCATGGAGGTCTCCGGGGTGCAGTCCGTGCGCGTCCGCATGGGACGCCGGAGGGCGGACGTGAGGGCGGTGTCGCACTTCCGGGAACTCGACGACGTACGGGCCGACTTGGACACCGCGCTCGCCGACGCCGTTCGGGGCCTCGGGCTCCGCCGGCCGCCCGGGCTGTCGGTGCACGTACGGCGGCCCGGACGGAAGGGGTGAGGCGCGGTGCTGCGGATCGTCAACCGTGTTCTGATCGGTCTGGTCGGCCTGGTCCTGGTCGTCCTCGGCGGTTCCGTGCTCGCTGTCGGCCTGGGCGTGACGCCGCCCTCGTGGTGGATCCACCAGGGCCCGCACGACGTCCTGCTCAGCGATGCCGAGCGCACCCGGTGGCGGGACCAGGGTTGGTGGTGGCCAACGGTCATCGCCGTGCTCGCGCTGCTCGTCCTGCTCGCCCTGTGGTGGCTGTCGGCGGTGCTGCGTCGGCGCCGGCTCACGGAGGTGCTCGTCGACACCGGCGACGGCGAGGGCGCCCTGCTGCGCGGACGGGCTCTGGAGAGCGTATTCACCGGCGAGGCGGGGCAGTTGGACGGCGTCGAACGGGCGTACGTGCTGCTGACCGGACGGCGCAGCGCGCCCGAGGCACGGGTGCGGCTCCTGCTGGCACCGCATGTGGACCCCAGGGACGCCCTGCACCGCCTGACCACCGAGTCGCTCGCCCACGCCCGTGACTCCGCCGGACTTGCGGCGCTGCCCGCCGAGGTAAGGCTGCAGGGGGTCAGGCATCGGGCGGAGCGCGTGAGCTGACAGCCCGGAGCGGGCGGGCCGCCGGGTCATGCCCGTGGGTCAGAACCCGTGCCGGAAGCCGCCGTCCACCGGGACCATGATGCCGGTCAGGTACGACGCCGCCGGCGACAGCAGGAACGCGGCCGTGCGGCCGAACTCCTCCGGGGTGCCGTAGCGGCGCAGCGGGATGCGGGCCGCGTTCGCCGCGCGCGTCGCCTCCGGATCGGCGGACAGGGCGTCCAGTTCGCGCACCCGGTCCGTGTCGATGCGGGCCGGGAGCAGACCGACGACGCGGATGCCGCGCGGGCCCAGCTCGTCCGAGACGGACTTGGCGAAGCCCGCGAGCCCGGGACGCAGACCGTTGGAGATGGTCAGGCCCGGGATCGGCTCGTGCACCGAAGCGGAGAGCACGAAGCCGATGACGCCGCCCGCGGTCAGCTCCGCGGCGGCGGCCCGGGCCAGCCGCACCGCGCCCAGGAACACCGACTCGAACGCGGCCGTCCACTGCTCGTCCGTGTTGTCGGCGAGATGGCCCGGCGCCGGGCCGCCGACGCTGATGAGGATGCCGTCGAAACCGCCGAAGTGCTCGCGCGCCGCGGAGATCAGCCGGGCCGGCGCCCCGGGGTCGGCGTTGTCCACGGCCACGCCCACGGCGTTCGCGCCCAGTTCGGCCGCGGCCTCGGCGGCCCGCTTCTCGTCGCGGCCCGTGACGACCACCTTCGCCCCGTCGGCGACGAGTTCCCGCGCGGCCGCGTTGCCCAGCCCGCGCGTGGAGCCGGTGACGACGTACACACGGTCCTTCAATCCAAGATCCATGGCCCCTATCCTGCCTTCTCGTGCCCGTAGAGGGCGAGGGTGGTGCCCACCGGACCGAGGCGGATGAGGGATGAGGACTGCGGGGACTTTCCGAACCGGTGGAGCGATCACGGGCGGGGCGGGGAGTGACACGCGGGGCGGACGCGCCGCCCAGCCCTGACGCCCGCGTCCGTCCCGCACGTCCTTCGTCTTCCCGGTTTCGGGCGTCTCGCACATCCTCGCGCCTGCGGGTTCCGCCTCTCCGGGAGGCGGGTCCGCGGCCCCGGCCGTCCGGCCGGGCGGCGCCGGAGGTGACGGTCAGGCCGCCGCCGGTGCCGGCTCCTCGCTCGTCTCCTCGGGCGCCTTGGCCCGCTCCCGGGCCTCGCGGCGGACCAGGATCACCCAGCCGAGGGGGACGCCCATCGCGAACAGCCACCACTGGACCGCGTACGGCAGGTTGATGTCGCCGAGGCCGATCCAGCTGCTGTCCTCCTTGGGCGACGGGATCAACTCGGGGCTGCCGCCCTTGGGGGCGGGGGAGGTCAGTTCGATGTAGCCGCCGAGCATCTGCTTGGCGGAGGTGTCGCCCGCGTCGCTCAGGAGCGTGCCGATCTGCTTGCTGTTGATCAACATGATCTGGCGGTCCGGCAACCCCTTGACGTTCTTGATGCCGCTCGCGGCCGTCGTCTCGTCCTGCATCAGCCGGCCGGTGACCGTGATCTCGCCCCCGGCGGGTGCGGGGATCTTCGGGAAGGAGGTCTGCGAGGCGGGGGAGGCGATCCAGCCCCGGTTGACGAGCAGCGTCCTGCCACTGTCCAGCACGAACGGCGTCAGGACGTGGTAGCCGACCTGATCGTCCGTGTTCGTACGACGGCGCACCACCAGTTCGTGCGCCGTGTCGAAGTGGCCCTTCGCGGTCACCCGGCGGTAGAGGTCGTCGTGCCGGACGGTCCCGCCGACGGAGGCGAGCGACTCGGCGGGCACGGGCTGCGCCGCCAGCGAGTCGTTGATCACCTTGTTCAATGCTTGCCTGTGGTCATGGCGGTGCAGCTGCCAGAAACCCAGCCTGATCATCGTCGGAATGAGCAGGAGGGCCACGAGGGTGAGGATCACCCACTGGCGGGTCAACAGGAAGCGGTACACCCCACGACCGTACAACTCGGTCGTGGGGCGTATTCAGGCGGGTGCCGGCTCACA
Source organism: Streptomyces sp. NPDC022910 (assembly GCF_055561075.1). Lineage (NCBI taxonomy): Bacteria > Bacillati > Actinomycetota > Actinomycetes > Kitasatosporales > Streptomycetaceae > Streptomyces > Streptomyces sp. NPDC022910. Next base: position 45,121 of record NZ_JBVHHL010000014.1, on the reverse strand, counting down.
CCTTGTCGACGATCCCCACTTTCCCCTCGGCGCGGGCGCAGTGGGCTCCGCAGTACCAGTGGCCCTCGACCTCGACGCCCTGGCCGATGATCTGGACACGACAGTGTTCGCAGATGGGTGCCATACGGTGGATGGCGCAGGAGAAGCAGTCGAAGACGTGCACCGCGCCCTGGGCGTGCACCTCGAAGGTCATTCCATATTCATTGCCGCAAACTTCACATCTCGCCATGCGCCACAGGGTGTGCTGTCGCCGCCGCGCGGGCGAGCGGGCGCCGGGCGAGTCGCACGGCAATCACCCGTACGTCCGTCAGCGCCCCTCCGACGCCGCCGCTCTCGTCTGTGTCTCCGCGGGCTCGACGTCCCGCAGCAGCTGCCCGAACGCGGCCTCGTCCACCACGGGTGTCCCGTACTGCCGTGCCTTGACCGTCTTCGAGGTGCCCGAGTCGGGATCGTTGGTGACGAGCAGGCTGGTGAGCCGGGACAGGCTCGTAGCGATGTGCAGTCCCGCCTCGACGGCTCGGTCCTCCAGCAGTTCGCGGTCGACCGACGTGTCGCCGGAGAACGCCACCCGCATGCCCTGCTTGAGTCGTTTGCCCTCTTCGTACCGTCCGGGGTTGGGGTAGGGGCAGGCGGGGCGCCTGCGGGAAGGGCGCCAACTGCCCGGCCGGTAGCCGCCGGACGACTGCCGGCCGATGGTCGGGGAAGCGGACCACTCCGTCAGCGGGCGGCACTCCAGCAGCGGCAGTCGTACGCCTTCACGCGCGGCTGTGTGCAGACTGGGCCGAAACGCCTCGGCCAGCACGCGCGCGTCGTCCAGTGCGTGGTGCGCCCGCTGCTGGACGACGCCGAAGTGCGCGGCAAGGGTCTCCAGCTTGTGGTTGGCCAGCGGCAGGCCCAGTTCCTTGGAAAGCGCGATGGTGCACAGCCGCTGACGGACCGGGGCCTCGCGCTCCGCGCGCGCGTACTCCCGGGCGATCATCGACCAGTCGAAGACCGCGTTGTGCGCGACCAGGACCCTGCCGGCGAGCCGGTCGGCGAACTCCTCGGCGATGTCACCGAAGAGCGGCGCCCCTTCCAGCGCCTCGCTCGTCAGACCGTGGATCCATACGGGGCCCGGGTCGCGTTCCGGGTCGACCAGCGTGTACCAGTGGTCCTCGACCTCACCGCGTGCGTCCAGCCGGTAGACGGCGGCCGAAATGATCCGGTCGTCCCGGGCCAGTCCGGTGGTCTCCACGTCGACGACCGCGTACCCCTCGGGATACGCGGCCGGCCAGGGGGCCGGGAGCGCTGCGGTCGCAGGGTCTTCGAGCATGGTCATTGAGGATACGGGCCGTGACTGACACTGTTGCGCGCGCCCGTCTCCGGCGGCCCGGTCCGCGTCGCCCGGCGGCGCACACAACACCGGGGCGGGTCGGGCGAGTTCGCTCCCTCCGGGAGGCTGAGGCGCCCGTCAGTGTCCGTGTGTTCTTCTGTGGGGCTTTCGAGATGGGAGAGTATCCGCCTGGTGACAGCCGATCAGGAAAAGGCGGTAGGCGGTCTACAAGGAACTGGACGTTCCGGTCGATCGAGTCGGTGCGGCGATGACGGAACCCGGGGTGCCATCCTCCCGGTGTGATGGAACCGATGCACGACGAGGCCCACGCAGGCGCGCTGGGTTCCCGGCTGAACTGGCTGCGGGCCGCCGTCCTCGGCGCGAACGACGGCATCGTCTCCACGGCGGGCCTCGTGGTCGGCGTGGCCGGCGCGACGACGGCCCGCTCGACTCTGCTGACGGCGGGTCTGGCCGGGCTGCTGGCCGGGTCCATGTCGATGGCGGCGGGCGAGTACGTGTCGGTGTCGACCCAGCGGGACTCGGAGAAGGCGGCGCTGGCCCTGGAGCGGCGGGAGCTGCGGGAACAGCCGGAGGCCGAGCTGGAGGAACTGACGGAGCTGCTGGAGGAACGGGGCCTGTCCCGGGAGGTGGCCCGTGAGGCGGCGGCCCAGCTGACGGCACGGGACGCGCTGCGCGCCCACGCGCGCGTGGAACTCGGGATCGACCCCGACGAGCTGACCAACCCGTGGCACGCGGCGTGGGCGAGCTTCCTGGCGTTCACGGTGGGGGCGCTGCTGCCCCTGCTGGCGATGGTCCTGCCGTCCGCGCCCCTGCGACTCCCGGTGACGGTGGTGTCCGTCCTGGCCGCCCTGGTCATCACCGGCTGGACCAGCGCCCGCCTGGGAGCGGCGAGGCCGGGGCGGGCCGTGGTGCGGAACATGGCGGGCGGGGCGTTGGCGATGGGGGTCACCTATGTCGCGGGGACGTTGTTGGGGGCGGTGGGGGTCTGAGGGTCGGCCGGCGGGACACCTGCGGCGTTCCGGCAGGAAGAGGTCGGCGCCCCCACCGGTCGTCGTGGTAGATCCGCCAACGAGCAAGCGCGAGCCGGTCATACTCGTCGGTAACGACCCCTGGCCCCGGCCGGTCGACGGTCCTACCGTGCACCCAACGAACCTGCCCGATGTCGTGCTGTGGTCGATACCCGCCTTCGTGCTGCTCACCCTGGTCGAGATGGTGAGCTACCGTCTCCATCCCCCCGCTGGTTCGAGTCGGTTCTCAACACGCCGTCGCACCACCGGGTGCACCACGCGTCCCAAGGCGGCTATCCGGACCGTGACTTCGGCGGGATCCTCATCGTCTCGGACCGGCTGTTCGGCTCCTTCGTCCCCGAGACCGACCGGCCCGTGTACGGGTTGACGAAGAACATCGGCACGTACAACCCGCTGAAGGTCGCCACGCACGAGTACGTGGCCATCGCGAAGGACGTCAAGGCGGCGAGCGGCTGGCGCGAGCGGGCCGGACGGGTGCTCCGCGGGCCGGGCCGGCAGCCCGCCGCGACCCGTGTCGTCACGGCGGTACCGGTCGCCGACAACCCCGCCGCATGAGACCCACCGCGACCGCTTCCCGCGCAATTCCCGCTGGTCCAGACCCCCTCGACGAGCGAGGCGCACCGCAGGCGACGTACGGTGAAGTGCGCTCGACCACCGGCTGAGCGCACCCCGTCAGGACGATCGCACGAGAAAGACCCTCGCCATGCGCGCCACCACCATCCACGCTCCCTACGACATGCGGGTGGAGGACGTGCCCGAACCCGTGGTGCAGCTGCCCACCGACGCGGTCGTCCGTGTGCTGCGGGCCTGCATCTGCGGCAGCGACCTGTGGGCGTACCGCGGTGAGGCCCCCCGGCAGCCGGGGCAGCGCATCGGGCACGAGTTCCTCGGCACGGTCGAGGACACCGGCTCCGATGTGACAGGCCTCCGGCGAGGCGACCTGGTCGTCGCGCCCTTCATGTGGTCCGACGGCGTCTGCGACTACTGCCGCGAGGGGCTCACCACCTCCTGCGAGCACGGTGGCTTCTGGGGCTCGGTCGGCTACGACGGCGGACAGGGCGAGGCCGTGCGCGTGCCCTTCGCCGACGCCACCCTCGTCCGGCTGCCCAAGGAGGCCGTCTCCGACGACCGTCTGTTGTCCGGGCTGCTGACGCTCTCCGACGTCCTGGGCACCGGGCACCACGCCGCCCTCGGCGCGGGAGCCGGTCCGGGCGCCACGGTCGCCGTGGTCGGGGACGGGGCCGTCGGGCTGTGTGCCGTGCTGGCGGCCAAGCGGCTCGGCGCCGAGCGGATCATCGCGCTCGGCCGTCACCAGGTCCGCACCGACATCGCGCGCCGCTTCGGCGCCACGGACGTCGTCGCCGAGCGCGGGGAGGCGGCCGTCGAGGCCGTCCGCGAGCTCACCCGCGGCCAGGGCGCGCACGCCGTGGTAGAGGCCGTCGGCACCGAGCAGTCGATGCGGACCGCCGTGAACATCACCCGAGACGGCGGCGCCATCGGCTTCGTGGGCGTCCCGCACGGCAGCGGTACCGGGCTCGACCTGGGCGTCATGTTCGACCGGAACATCGCCCTGCGCGGCGGCGTCGCCCCCGTGCGCGCATACCTCCCGCAACTGCTGCCCGACGTCCTGGACGGCACCATCGACCCCTCGCCGGTGTTCGACCGGACAGTCGACCTGGAGGGTGTGCCCGAGGGCTACAAGGCGATGGACGAGCGCACCGCCCTCAAGGTGCTCGTCACCAACGGCTGATCACGACCAGCGGATCGGCGGCGGCAGCGCCGTCAGCAGTCCCGACACGGCGACGACCAGGCCCAGCGCCACCACCTCCGCGCGCGGGAGCACAGGCGTCGAGCGGGTCGTCGGTGTGCCATCCCGCCGTCGGCTGGTTCAGTCCCCGGGGGAGACCGGCGCCCACCGTGCAGCATCCGCGCCCCAGCGCCCCGGCGGTCGCGCCCGGTCCACCGGGCCGCCCGCGAAACCGACCGGCGGCAGCGCGTACCGTATTCGGCCCAGCACGCCGTCGGTCTCCGCGAGCCACGGGCCCGGGCCCTCATAGGCCGACCGCGCGCCCCCGGGGTCCCGGGGGGTGCCGTCCGGCAGCCAGGCCGCCGTCCGCGCCAGCGCCAGCCGTACGACCCGGCTCCCGCCCTCCTCCGTCTGCTCGGTGAGAGACCTCAGGACGGCCGCGGCCAGCAGATATCCCGTGCCGTGGTCGAGCGCCTGCGCGGGCAGCGCGCCCGGCCGCTCGGCCGACCCCTCGGTCACCGCGATCCCCGTGGCGACCTGTACCAGGCTGTCGGAGCCCCGCCGCCCGCCCCACGGCCCGTACGCGCCCCACGCCGACAACTGCGCCACGACAAGACCGGGCCGCCGCTCGGCGAGTTGCCCGGGGGCGAGTCCGAACGGGTCGAGCGCCCGGGCCGGTAGCCCAGGACGACCACGTCCGCCTCCGCCAGCAGGTCCTCCGGATGGTCGGAAATCAGATGGCGAAGGGGGCCGGGCAAGGGCCCGGCCCCCCTTCGTACGGACAAGGATTACTTCGTCACGGCCTTCAACGCGTTCACGGTGCCCCACCCGTAGAACCCGTTGTGGTTCTTCGAGCCCTTGCACACCGCGTCGATCTTGCCGTCCGCGTCGATGTCGTACGGATCCGTGCACGGCGTCGCGTCGGCCTCGGCATACAGCAGGGCCTTCACCAGACCGGCGGGTGCGTGCGGATGGCTCGACTTGATGAGGGCGGCCACCCCCGCGACGTGCGGGCTGGCCATCGACGTGCCCGCCATGTAGCCCCACTTGCCGCCTGGCAGCGGGCCGAGGATCAGACCGCTGGTGGCCGGCGGGGCGGGGGTCTGGTACCGGGTGGCGTCGCCGCCGGGCGCGGCGACGTCTATGACGCCCAGGCCGTAGTTGGAGAACGACGACTTGATGCCCCTCGCGCCCGTCGCGGCGACCGTCACCACACCGGGCAGCTGGGTCGGGATGTCGAAGCACTTGTGCGGGTCGATCACCCGGTCGCTCGGCGTGCCGTCGTTCGGGGAGGCCGGGTCGGTGATGGAGTCCGCGTCCAGGTCGTAGTTCTCGTTGCCCGCGGCCGCGACGTTGACCGTGCCCTTGCGCTCCGCGTACTGCGAGGCCCGGGTGATGGCGTCGACGAGCGCCTTCTGGTCCGGGTCGTCGGTGCAGTTGAAGTACCAGGGGTCGGTGTAATAGCTGTTGTTGGTGACGTCGACGTGGTGCTCGGCCGCCCAGACGAACCCACAGACGACGGCCTCGGTGTAGAAGTAGCCCGCCGTCGTGGCCACCTTGATGCCGGCGACCTTCACGCCCGGTGCGACACCGGTGATGCCGACGCCGTTCTTGGCACCCGCGATCTCACCCGCGACATGTGTGCCGTGCGGGCTCTCCGCCGCGCTCGGCCGCCAGGCCCCGTCGGTGGTGTCCGGCTTGCCCGACACACAGTTGGCGGACGCGTCGCGGTCGAAGTTCGGGGCGATGTCGGGGTGTGTGTCGTCCACTCCCGTGTCGATGACGGCCACGGTGACGTCGTGGCTGCCGAGCGTCTTCTCGTGCGCCTTGTCCGCCTTGATGGCGGGCAGGTCCCACTGCAACGGCTCCAGCGGGTCCTGCCCGTCGGCCGCCTGGGCGCTCGCGACCTCCTCGGAGGTGAGCACCTTCGGCGTGCCGACGTCGGTCGTCGACTGCGCGGGAAGGGGCGCGTTGCGGGTGGCGCCTGCCGACTGCACCCCGGGCACCGTGCGCAGGGTCTTCGCGAAGTCGGGGTTCGCGGAGTGGACGACGATCACGCCGATCCGGTCGTACGCGATCACGATCGTGCCGCCGGCCGCGGCTATCGCCCGCTGCACCGTCGAGATCGTGTGATGGTCCGTCCTGGTGTTGACGACGTAGGCCAGTTCGGGGCCCTCGGCGGTCTGGGCGGTGGCGGCGGTGCGCGGGGCGGCCGACGCGGCACCCGGCAGGAAGCCCAGGGAGGCGGTGAGCGACAGCACGACGGGCACGGCAAGGGCGAGTCGGCGTCTGGAACGCAGATGAGCCATGGGGTCTCCACATCATCCGGAAACGTGAACGAGCCGGAACACGGTGCGTGTCCGGCAGGTGCATGACGGGTGGTGCAGAGTGAAGCTATCCGTCGTCCCGGCTGGTCAGCAATCATTTCCGGGGACGACGTACGAAAGAAATAAAGGGAGTTGAACCGGGACACGCGCGGCGCCGTGCCCTTGTGCAGGGAGCACGAGGACGATCGAGGCCCCCTGTCGGATCACCGGCGAGCCCCTGGTTCGCCGCCGACCCACCGCCGTCACCGCACCCGCAACGCGAGGAGACTCCGTGGCTACCGACGCACCTCCCCCCTCGAGGACAGGACACAACCTGCCGTCCACCGAGGAGTTCACCGCGGTCCAGGAGAGCGCCGAATTCGGTGAACTGCGCGGCTCCTACCGCTCGTTCGCCTTCCCGCTGACCGTGGCGTTCATCGCCTGGTATCTGCTCTACGTCCTGCTGTCCAACTACGCGGGCGACTTCATGGGCACCAAGCTCTTTGGCAACGTCAACGTCGCCCTGGTGCTCGGCCTCGCCCAGTTCCTCACCACGTTCCTGATCGCGTGGTGGTACTCGCGGCACGCCGCCGCCAAGCTCGACCCCAGGGCCGAGGCCATCAAGTCCCGTATGGAGGGCGACGCATGAGCCACGAACTCGTCCTGGCCGCCGGTGAGGCGAGCGAGCACCGGCCGCTGATCATCACCCTGTTCGCGGTGTTCGTCGCCGCGACCCTCGTCATCACCGTCTGGGCGGGCCGCCAGACCAAGAGCGCCGCAGACTTCTACGCGGGCGGGCGCCAGTTCACCGCCTTCCAGAACGGCCTCGCCGTCTCCGGCGACTACATGTCCGCGGCGTCCTTCCTCGGCATCGCGGGCGCGATCGCCCTCTTCGGTTACGACGGATTCCTGTACTCCATCGGCTTCCTGGTCGCCTGGCTGGTGGCCCTGCTCCTGGTCGCCGAGCCGCTGCGCAACTCCGGCCGCTACACCATGGGCGACGTGCTGGCCTACCGCATGCGTCAGCGTCCGGTCCGTACCGCGGCCGGCACCTCCACGATCGTCGTGTCGATCTTCTACCTGCTCGCGCAGATGGCGGGCGCCGGCGTCCTGGTCTCGCTGCTGCTCGGCATCACCAGCGACGGCGGCAAGATCGGCATCGTCGCCCTCGTCGGCGTCCTGATGATCGTGTACGTCACCATCGGCGGCATGAAGGGCACCACCTGGGTGCAGATGGTCAAGGCGGTCCTGCTGATCGCGGGCGCCCTGCTGCTCACCTTCCTGGTGCTGCTGAAGTTCAACTTCAACCTGTCGGACCTGCTGGGCAAGGCCGCGAGCAACAGTGGCAAGGGGTCGGTCTTCCTGGAGCCCGGTCTGAAGTACGGCGCCACCGGCACGACCAAGCTGGACTTCATCTCCCTGGGCATCGCGCTGGTCCTCGGCACCGCCGGCCTGCCGCACATCCTGATCCGCTTCTACACGGTGCCCACCGCGAAGGCCGCCCGGAAGTCCGTGAACTGGGCGATCGGTCTCATCGGCGCCTTCTACCTGATGACCCTCGCCCTCGGCTTCGGCGCCGCCGCGCTGATCAAGCCGGACGAGATCATCGCCTCCAACAAGGCGGGCAACACGGCGGCACCCCTGCTGGCGCTGCACCTGGGCGGCGTCGACTCCAACTGGGGAGCGATCCTGCTGGCCAGCATCTCGGCGGTGGCCTTCGCCACGATCCTCGCGGTGGTCGCCGGTCTGACCCTCGCCTCGTCGTCGTCGTTCGCTCACGACATCTACGCGAACGTCATCAAGAAGGGCCAGGCCGACGAGAAGCAGGAGGTGAGCGCGGCCCGCTGGGCGACGATCGGCATCGGCGCCGTCTCCATCGCCCTGGGCGCCCTCGCCCGCGACCTGAACGTGGCGGGCCTGGTCGCTCTCGCCTTCGCGGTCGCCGCCTCCGCGAACCTGCCTACGATCCTCTACAGCCTCTTCTGGAAGCGGTTCACCACCAGCGGCGCGCTGTGGTCCATCTACGGCGGCCTGGTCACCGCCGTCGGCCTGGTGCTGTTCTCGCCAGTGGTCTCCGGCAAGGAGACGTCGATGTTCCCGGACGTCGACTTCCATTGGTTCCCGCTGGAGAACCCCGGCATCATCTCCATCCCGGTCGGCTTCCTGCTGGGCTGGCTCGGCACGGTCCTGTCGAAGGAGGAGCCGGACGCCGGCAAGTACGCGGAGCTGGAGGTACGGTCCCTGACAGGCACCGGGGCACATTGACGGACCCCCGGACCGACGGCCGCGTCGTAGGGATCTACGACGCGGCCGCGGCGTACCTCATGGGATCGCGCCGCTGTCTGTGTCAGTGGGGTCGCGTAGGCTCGCAGATGACGGAAAATATGTGATCCGCTACGAGGGAGGGGGCCCACGTGCTCATCGACACCTACGGCCGGGTGGCCACCGACCTGAGGGTCTCGCTGACCGACCGGTGCAATCTGCGGTGCACGTACTGCATGCCCGAGGAGGGCTTGCAGTGGCTGGCCAAGCCCGACCTGCTCACGGACGACGAGATCGTCCGCCTGATCGACATCGCGGTCACCTCTCTCGGCATCAAGGAGGTCCGCTTCACGGGAGGCGAGCCGCTGCTGCGCCCCGGCCTGGTCGGCATCGTGGAGCGCGTCGCGGCACTGGACCCCCGCCCGCAGATGTCCCTCACCACCAACGGCATCGGTCTCAAGCGCACGGCGACGGCCTTGAAGGCGGCCGGCCTGGACCGGGTGAACGTCTCGCTGGACACCCTGCGCCCGGATGTCTTCAAGGCCCTCACCCGCCGGGACCGCCACAAGGACGTCCTCGAAGGCCTGCAGGCCGCCCGTGCGGCGGGCCTGACCCCCGTCAAGGTCAACTCCGTCCTGATGCCGGGGCTGAACGCCGACGAGGCCCCCGACCTGCTCGCCTGGGCGGTCGAGCACGACTACGAGCTGCGCTTCATCGAGCAGATGCCCCTGGACGCCCAGCACGGCTGGAAGCGCGAGGGCATGGTCACCGCGGGGGACATCCTGGCATCGCTGCGCACCCGCTTCGAGCTGACCGCCGAGGGCGCCGGGGAACGCGGCTCCGCACCGGCCGAGCGCTGGACCGTGGACGGCGGTCCGCACCGCGTCGGGGTGATCGCCTCGGTCACCCGCCCGTTCTGCGCGGCCTGTGACCGTACGCGGCTGACGGCCGACGGTCAGATACGGACGTGCCTGTTCGCCACCGAGGAGACCGACCTGCGCGCGGCGCTCCGCTCCGGCGCCCCCGACGAGGAGATCGCCCGCATCTGGCGGCTCGCGATGTGGGGCAAGAAGGCCGGTTCCGGGCTGGACGACCCGTCGTTCCTGCAGCCCGAGCGGCCGATGTCGGCGATCGGGGGCTGACTCAGCGATCGGGGGGTGACTCAGCCCGTCGGTGAGCCGGTGCCGGGGGACTCCCAGTCCTCCAGCTCGACCACGTCCTTGAGGAACCCCCGCACGCTCAGGAACTTCGACAGATACTCACGGTGCTCCTCGCACGCCAGCCACGTCTTGCGGCGCTCGGGCGTGTGAAGCTTCGGGTTGTTCCAGGCGAGCACCCACACGGCGTCCGCACGGCAGCCCTTGGCGGAACACATCGGCGAGTCGGGGTCAGGTCCCATCACATCCACGACCCTAGCGTGCTCACCAAAGGCGACGCCGAGCAGCCACGGGGGGAGCTGCCCGGCGTCGGTCTGTCGCTCCGACGGGGGATGCGGAGCGCGTACGAAGTATGTCACGGGTGACCCACTGCCCGGCACTGGAACTACATGATTGATCTGAGCTTTTCCTGAGCTTGGTCCGGGGGCGTCATTCGGTGTCGGGGCGTTCCGCCGTGGTCAGGTTCGCTCGTGCGGTTCGGTCCGGACGCCCGCCGCGGACTCCGCCGGAATGTCTTCCGAGAACGGTTCCGCGGCGCCCTGCTCGTCCTCGGACGCGCTCGGGCGTGAAGCCCCCTCGTCCTGCGGCGGAGCGATCATCGGACGCATCGGTGCGCTGACGAACGTCGACGGGAGGGACGGTGCGTTCTCCCGTCCGGCGTTGGCGATGACGACGGCGATATAGGGGAGGACCGCACCCAGGACCAGTGCGACGACGGCGACCGGCCGCGAGACGTTCCACAGGGTGGCCGCGAGGATCACCGAGACCGTGCGCACGCTCATCGAGATGACGTAGCGGCGCTGCCGGCCACGCACGTCCTCGGCGAGACCCTGCCGGGCACCCGTGATCCGGAACACCTGGGCGTGACCGCCGCTGTTCAGCTTCCGCATCACATCCACCACCCGCCTGCCTCGGGCTCCCCTGCCCGTACCCGGTCCGTACCCGGTCAGGAGCCGGGCCCGAACATGCACAACGTTACGCCGCGCCTGCGCCGCGTTCGAGACCGGGGCACCTCCAGCCTGAGGGAGAGCGCTGCGCACTACCGCGTACGGGTGCGCCCGACATGCGCCGTATGGCGGACAGCCCGAGACTGGGCGTACTGCTCACGTCGCGCCGTACGAGGAGGCAGCCATGGGCTGGTTGTGGGCGATCATCGTCGGATTCGTGCTGGGCCTGCTGGCCAAGCTCATCCTGCCGGGCAAACAGCACAGCCCGCTCTGGCTGACCACGCTGATGGGCATGATCGGCGGCATCGCGGGCAACGCGATCGCACGCGCCATCGGGATCGCGGAGACCCGGGGCATCGACTGGGGCCGCCACGGCCTCCAGCTCGCCGCCGCGGTCGTCCTCGTCTTCCTCGGGGACATGGCGTACACCTCGGTGAAGGGCAGCAGAGGCAGAGAGCGGGCATGACGGCACGGGGAAGGGGGCGGCCCCCGGCGGGACCGCCCCCTTCCCCGCGCGTACGGGCGTGGTTCAGGCGCCGGTGACCTCGACCGCGGCCAGGTTCTTCTTACCGCGGCGCAGCACCAGCCAGCGGCCGTGCAGCAGGTCCTCCGCTGCGGGGACGGCGTCCTCGGCGGTCACCTTGACGTTGTTCACGTACGCTCCGCCCTCCTTCACCGTGCGCCGTGCGGCCGACTTGCTGGGCACCAGGCCGACCAACGCGAAGAGGTCCACGACCGAGGAGAGCTCGGTGACCTCGATGTGCGGCAGCTCGGCGAGTGCCGCGGCCAGTGTCCTGTCGTCCAGCTCCGCCAGCTCGCCCTGGCCGAAGAGGGCCTTGGACGCGGCGATCACGGCGGCCGTCTGGTCGGCGTCGTGCACCAGCGTCGTCAGCTCCTCGGCGAGCGCACGCTGGGCGGCGCGGGCCTGCGGACGCTCCTCGGTCTGCTTCTCCAGGTCCTCGATCTCTTCGCGCGACTTGAAACTGAAGATGCGCAGGAACTTGGAGACGTCCCGGTCGTCGGCGTTCAGCCAGAACTGGTAGAAGGCGTAGGGCGTGGTCAGCTCGGGATCGAGCCAGACCGTGCCGGACTCCGTCTTTCCGAACTTGGTGCCGTCCGCCTTGGTGATCAGCGGTGTGGCCAGCGCGTGCACCGCGACGTGCGGCTCCACCTTGTGGATCAGGTCCGCGCCTGCCGTGAGGTTGCCCCACTGGTCGCTTCCGCCGGTCTGCAGCGTGCAGCCGTACCTCCGGTACAGCTCGAGGAAGTCCATGCCCTGCAGGATCTGGTAGCTGAACTCGGTGTAGCTGATACCCGCGTCCGAGTGCAGCCGCCTGGCGACGGCCTCCTTCGAGATCATCTTGTTGACCCGGAAATGCTTGCCGATGTCACGCAGGAAGTCGATGGCCGACAGGCCCTGGGTCCAGTCCAGGTTGTTGACCATGGTCGCGGCGTTCGGCCCCTCGAAGTCCAAGAACTTCTCGATCTGGCCGCGCAGCCGCGCCACCCAGCCGCCCACCACCTCGGGGTCGTTCAGCGTGCGCTCCGCCGTCGGCTTCGGGTCGCCGATGAGGCCCGTGGCGCCCCCGACCAGGCCCAGCGGGCGGTTACCCGCCTGCTGGATCCGGCGCATCGTCAAGATCTGGACGAGGTTGCCGAGGTGCAGGCTGGGCGCGGTCGGGTCGAAGCCGCAATAGAACGTGACGGGGCCGTCCGCGAACGCCTTGCGCAGTGCGTCCTCGTCCGTGGAGAGGGCGATGAGCCCACGCCACTTCAGCTCGTCGACGATGTCCGTCACGGTTCTCGTGTCTCCTTGGATGATCCTCGGGCGGTCGGGTGACAGCCGACTACGAGGTTATACGCCCTGACTGACAGAGCTCATGTTGAAATCGGGCACCCGTACCGGAGGCATCGCGGCGCGGGTGAACCAGTCGCTCCATTCCCTCGGCAGCGTCTTCTCCGTGCGCCCGGCCTCGGTGGCGCGGCCCAGCAGGTCGACCGGGGACTCGTTGAAGCGGAAGTTGTTGACCTCGCCGGTGACCTCGCCGTTCTCCACGAGGTAGACGCCGTCCCGGGTCAGCCCGGTGAGCAGCAGCGTCGCCGGGTCGACCTCACGGATGTACCACAGACAGGTCAGCAGCAGTCCCCGCTCGGTGTCCGCGACCATCTCCTCAAGGGACCGGTCGGCGCCCCCGTCCAGGATCAGGTTCCCGATCGACGGCGTGAGGGGAAGGCCGGTCAGGCCGGCGCTGTGGCGGGTCGTCGTCAGATGCCTGAGATCGCCCCCGCCGATCCACTCGGTGGCCTTCAGCGGCAGCCCGTTGTCGAACACGGACGCGTCGTCGCCCGAGGCGTGCGCGATGACGAAGGGCGCCGTCTCCAGGCCGGGCTCGTTCGGGTCGCTGCGCAGGGTCAGCGGCAGCTCGGAGAGCTTCTCCCCGACGCGCGTGCCGCCGCCGGGCTTGCTGAACACCGTGCGGCCCTCGGCCGCGTCCCGGGCCGCCGCCGACCACATCTGGTAGATCAGCAGGTCGGCGACCGCGGTCGGCGGCAGCAGCGTCTCGTACCGGCCCGCGGGCAGCTCGATCCTGCGCTCCGCCCACGCCAGCCGTTGGGCCAGCTCCGCGTCCAGCGCCGCCGGGTCGACGTCCTTGAAGCCCCGGGTCGAGCGTCCCGCCCACGCCGAGCGCGTACGGTCCGGCGACTTGGCGTTGAGCTCCAGCGTGCCGCTCGGCTGATCGTGACGCAGCCGCAGTCCCGTCGACGTACCGACGTACGTCGAGACGACTTCGTGGTTGGCGAAGCCGTAGAGCTCGCGGCCGCCCGCACGCGCGCGTGCGAACGACTCGCCGAGTGCCGGGGCGAAGTCCGCGAAGACGGCCGACGAGGTCTCGGCGGGCGCGTCCGTGAAGTCCGGCGCCTGAGGCACCCCCGTCACCAGCGGCTGTGCGTCCTCGGCCGGCCCCGCGCCGCGGGCGGCGGCCTCCGCGGTCCGTACGAGCGACTCCAGCTCGCCGGCGGTGACGGCCGAGCGAGAGACGACCCCGGACGCCGTGCCCTCCTTGCCGTCGACTGTCGCGATGACGGTCAGAGTGCGCCCGCGCGTGACACCGTTCGTGGTCAGCGCGTTGCCCGCCCACCGCAGATTGGCGGTGGAGTGCTCGTCGGCGATGACGACGCACCCGTCCGCGCGGGACAGTTCGAGAGCACGCTCGACGATCTCGTGCGGCTTGTTCGTACGGGCGCTCATCGACCGGCCTCCTGCGTGGTGTTGAGGATGTTGACGCCCTTGAAGAGGGCCGAGGGACAGCCGTGCGAGACCGCCGCGACCTGACCCGGCTGGGCCTTGCCGCAGTTGAAGGCGCCACCGAGGACGTATGTCTGTGGGCCGCCGACGGCTGCCATGGAGCCCCAGAAGTCGGTGGTCGTCGCCTGGTACGCGACATCCCGCAGCTGGCCCGTGATACGCCCGTTCTCGATCTTGAAGAACCGCTGACCGGTGAACTGGAAGTTGTACCGCTGCATGTCGATGGACCAGGAACGGTCCCCCACGACATAGATGCCGCGGTCCACACCACCGATCAGATCCTCTGTGGACAGCCCCGCCGGATCCGGCTGGAGCGACACGTTGGCCATGCGCTGCACCGGCACGTGCGAGGGCGAGTCGGCGTACGCGCACCCGTTGGACCGCTCGAACCCGGTCAGTCTGGCGATGCGCCGGTCCAGCTGGTAGCCCACCAGCGTCCCGTCCTTGACGAGGTCCCAGGACTGGCCCTCGACGCCCTCGTCGTCGTACCCGATCGTCGCCAGGCCGTGCTCGGCGGTGCGGTCACCGGTGACGTTCATCCGCTCGGAGCCGTACTTCAGCTTGCCCAGCTGGTCGAAGGTGGCGAAGGAGGTGCCCGCGTACGCGGCCTCGTACCCGAGCGCCCGGTCCAGCTCGGTGGCGTGCCCGATGGACTCGTGGATGGTCAGCCACAGATTGGACGGGTCGACCACCAGGTCGTACACGCCCGCCTCGACGCTCGGCGCGCGCATCTTCTCGGCGAGCAGCTCGGGGATCTGCGCCAGCTCGGAGTCCCAGTCCCAGCCGGTGCCCGTCAGGTACTCCCAGCCACGGCCGACCGGCGGCGCGAGGGTGCGCATCGAGTCGAACTCGCCGGTGGACTCGTCGACCGAGACGGCGGTGAGCTGCGGGTGCAGCCGCACGCGCTGCTGGGTGGTCACGGTCCCCGCGGTGTCGGCGTAGAACTTGTTCTCGTGGACGGTCAGGAGCGAGGCATCCACGTGGTTGACGCCGTCGGCCGCCAGCAGCCGCGCGCTCCAGTCCGCCAGCAGCCCCGTCTTGTCCTCGTCGGGCACGGTGAAGGGATCGATCTCGTACGCCGAGACCCACGTCTTCTCGGCGTGCACCGGTTCGTCCGCCAGTTCGACCCTGAAAGGCGCGGGAGGTGCCCCCACGCCGGAACCCGCCGCCTTGATCACCTGTGCCGACAGCTTCGCCATCGCCACCGCCTGCGACGCCACCTTGGCGGCGGCGTCCGGCGTCAGATCGACACCCGAGGCGAACCCCCAGGCCCCGCCGTGCACGACCCGCACCGCGTACCCCAGGTCGGTCGTGTCCGACGACCCGGAGGGCCGGCCGTCGCGCAACCGCCACGCGGCACTGCGTACCCGCTCGAACCGGAAGTCCGCGTGCTCGGCCCTCAGCGACCGCGCGCGTGCCAGCGCCGCGTCGGCCAGGGCCCGCAGCGGCAGTGCCGTGAAGGCTTCGTCGATGGAATGAGGCACGGAGGTCTCCCTGCTGTCGTGGCCTGTCGGGTCCGATCATGTCCCGCGAGCGGGTCCGCGGACCACACCTTTCCGTCCTGCGGCGGGACCCTTTGCCTCCGGTGACCGTTCAGGCGCGGATCACTCCCCGCCACTTCTGTAGGGATCCGACAGCCAGTCCCGTTCGCCACTGTCGGTGCCCGATTGTCCGTGCGGCGGGCCGGACCGATAGGTTTTCGCCGAAGGCGCCTGTCTTGCAGGGGTCACAGACCGCTATCGAAAGGGTGATCCGTTGAGCCGCTCGGTTCTCGTCACTGGAGGCAACCGGGGCATCGGCCTCGCCATCGCCCGCGCGTTCGCCGACGCCGGCGACAAGGTCGCGATCACATACCGCTCGGGTGAGCCGCCGGCCGACTTCCTCGCGGTCAAGTGCGACATCACCGACACCGAGCAGGTGGAGCAGGCCTACAAGGAGATCGAGGCCGAGCACGGCCCGGTCGAGGTCCTCGTCGCCAACGCCGGCGTCACCAAGGACCAGCTCCTGATGCGCATGTCCGAGGAGGACTTCACCTCCGTCATCGACACCAACCTCACCGGCACCTTCCGCGTCGTCAAGCGCGCCAACCGCGGCATGCTGCGCGCCAAGAAGGGCCGCGTCGTCCTGATCTCGTCGGTCGTGGGGCTGCTCGGCTCGGCCGGGCAGGCGAACTACGCCGCCTCCAAGGCCGCCCTGGTCGGCTTCGCCCGCTCCCTCGCCCGTGAGCTGGGCTCGCGCAACATCACCTTCAACGTCGTCGCCCCCGGCTTCGTCGACACGGACATGACCAAGGTGCTCACCGACGAGCAGCGCGAGAACATCGTGTCGCAGGTGCCGCTCGGCCGGTACGCGCAGCCGGAGGAGATCGCCGCGGCGGTGCGGTTCCTCGCCTCCGACGACGCCTCGTACATCACTGGAGCCGTCATCCCCGTTGACGGCGGACTGGGAATGGGTCACTGATCACCATGAGCGGAATTCTCGAGGGCAAGCGCGTCCTGATCACCGGTGTGCTGACGGAGTCCTCCATCGCCTTCCACACCGCCAAGCTGGCCCAGGAGCAGGGCGCCGAGATCATCCTCACCGCGTTCCCGCGGCCCACGCTGACCGAGCGCATCGCCAAGAAGCTCCCCAAGCCCACCAAGGTCATCGAGCTCGACGTCACCAACGACGAGCACCTCGGCCGCCTGGCCGACGTCGTCGGCGAGGAACTCGGCGGCCTCGACGGCGTCGTGCACTCCATCGGTTTCGCCCCGCAGGACGCGCTCGGCGGCAACTTCCTCAACACGCCGTTCGAGTCCGTGGCCACCGCCATGCACGTGTCGGCGTTCTCCCTGAAGTCGCTGACCATGGCCTGCCTGCCGCTGATGCAGAACGGCGGATCGGTCGTCGGCCTCACTTTCGACGCGCAGTACGCCTGGCCGCAGTACGACTGGATGGGCCCGGCCAAGGCCGCGCTGGAGGCCACCAGCCGCTACATGGCCCGTGACCTGGGCAAGCAGAACATCCGCTGCAACCTCGTCTCGGCGGGCCCGCTCGGCTCGATGGCCGCCAAGTCCATCCCGGGCTTCAGCGACCTGGCCTCCGTGTGGGACAGCCGCTCCCCGCTGGAGTGGGACCTCAAGGACCCGGAGCCGGCCGGCCGCGGCATCGTCGCCCTGCTGAGCGACTGGTTCCCGAAGACCACCGGCGAGATCATCCACGTGGACGGCGGACTGCACGCCATCGGCGCCTGACCGGCGCGATCGCGGACGCCCCGTTTCCCGCAACCGCGGGGAGCGGGGCGTCGCCCGTTCGGAGCAACTGACAGGGCCCCGCGGGCCGAACACCACGCACGCTGGGAGTACGACCGCCCCGCAGCCGAACGGCCCAGGAGGTCCCCTTGTGCGCTTGTCCCGCCGCTTCGCTCCGGCCTTCCTGGCCATCGCCCTGGTGACGTCGCTGCCGTACGACGCCCTGACGCATGCGCGCGGGAAACACACCGTGCCGCACGCGCGCGTAGAGGCCGGGAAGAGCCCTGACCCGCAGCCCTTCGGGTCCGAGTGCCGTGTCCGAGTCACGGGCTCGGAGGTCGTCGCCTACTGCCACAACCCCTATCCCGACACCGATCACGTGAGTCTGCACATCGAGTGCGCTCACTGGTGGGACCTGGACACCGACACCGCCCCGGTGGACGCCGGGCCGGCGATGACCGTACGACTGACCGGCCGGTGCTGGGAGAACGTGCGCTCGGCGTGGGCCGGACACGCCCGGTGAGGCGGGGTCATCGGCCGGCGGACTTCGGACGCCCCGGGCGGCACATGAACGGATAGCTCGCCGCCTCAGCGGCCGCCGCGGCCGCGTCGCCCGCCCGGATGGCGTCCATCAGCCCCGTGTGGTCCATGTACGTCTCCGGTGTCAGTTCCTCGCCGACGTCGTCGCGCAGCCAGTCCCGCAGCACCTCGCCCAGGTCCGCGTACATCGCCGTCATCACGTCGTTGTGGGACGCGGCCACCACCGCCATGTGGAACGTCGCATCGGCGGTCACGAACGCCTCCGCGTCCCCGGACTCCCATGCCTCCTCGCGGCGCACAAGCAGCGCGTCCAGCTGCTTGAGGTCGCGCTCGGTGCGCCGCTCGGCGGCCAGCTGGGCGGCGCCCGACTCGAGGGTGGAGCGCAGCTCGGCGATGTGGTTCGGGTCGGCGTCGGCGAAGCGGCGGTGCATCACGCCCGCCAGCTCGCTGGTCGCCGCCACGTAGGTGCCCGACCCCTGGCGGATGTCCAGCAGACCGTTGTGCGCGAGCGCGCGGACCGCCTCCCGGACCGTGTTGCGGGCGACCCCGAGCTGCCCGACCAGCTCGGGCTCGGTGGGGATGCGCGAGCCCACCGGCCATTCGCCCGACGTGATCTGGTTCCGCAGTTCGGCGATGACCTGCTCGGACAGCGCGGATCGGCGGGGATGGCTCAGCGGCATGACGGTCCTTCGTGCGGGCCCGGGTCGAGGGCCTTCAAGGATGTCGGGGGCTTCAAGGACTCGGAGCGTAACGCAGCGGAAAGTGGGCAGCCAATCATCCCATGATTCTATGATGGCTCTCATGGCACGCGAGGAGACCGGGACGACGGCGTCCGCACCGATGCGCAGCTCCGTCGGGACGGGCACAGGAACGGGGACGCAGACGAGGACCGGAAGCGATGCGTTCCGTACGCGCGCCTGGACGACGCGCGTCCTGGCCCTCGGCATCGTCCTCACGGCGCTCAGCCTGCGCCCCGCCATCACCAGCCTCGGCGCCCTTCTGGAAGAGGTGCGCGACGGGCTCGGCATGAGCGGCAGCGTCGCGGGGCTGCTGACCTCCGTACCGCCGCTCTGCTTCGCCGCCTTCGGGGCCATGGCGCCGCGGCTCGCACGCCGCTTCGGTCCGAGCGCCGTGGTCTGCGCCGGAATGGCCGCTATCACCGCCGGCCTGGTGATCCGCCCCTACGCCGGGAACACCGTCGGCTTCCTGGCCGCCAGTGCGCTCGCCCTGATGGGCATCGCCGTCAGCAACGTACTGATGCCGGTGGTCGTCAAGCGCTGGTTCCCCGACCGGGTGGGCTCCATGACGGGCCTGTACTCGATGGCGCTCGCCCTCGGCACGGCCGCCGCGGCGGCGGTCACGGTGCCCATGACCGACGCGCTGGGCGGGAGCTGGCAGTCGGGGCTGGCTGTCTGGGCGGCGCTGTCGGCGGCCGCCGTCCTGCCCTGGATCCCCTTCGTACGGGCGCGGGGCGCGGGTTCCGCGGACTCCGCGGACTCCGCGGACTCCGCGGACTCCGCGGACTCCGCGGACTCCGCGGACTCCGCGGACTCCGGCCGGGGAGAGTTCGACGGGCTGCGGATCACCCGGAGCCGGACCGCTTGGGCGCTGGCCGTCTTCTTCGGGCTCCAGGCCACGGCCGCCTACATCACGATGGGCTGGATGGCGCAGATCTTCCGCGACGCGGGGGTGGCCGCCGGCACGGCCGGTCTGCTGCTCGCCGTCACGATGGTGATGGGCGTGCCCCTCGCCTTCGTCATCCCGCGGCTGGCCACCCGGCTGCCGCACCAGGGCCCGATCGTGGTCGCCCTCGGCGTGTGCGGTCTCGCCGGGTACGCCGGCCTGTACTGGGCTCCGGCGGGCGGCGCCTGGGTGTGGTCGATACTGCTCGGCATCGCCAACTGCGCCTTCCCGCTGGCGCTCACCATGGTGGGGATGCGGGCACGGACGGGCGCGGGGGTGGCGAAGCTGTCGGCGTTCGCACAGAGCACCGGGTACCTGCTGTCGGTCCCGGGGCCGCTGCTGGTCGGTGTCCTCTACCAGCACAGCGGCGGTTGGGGCCTGCCGCTCGCCCTCATGGCCGGGCTGATGGTGCCGCAGACCGTCGTGGGTGTCCTGGCGGGCCGCGACCGGACGGTGGAGGACGAGGCGACGCGCTGAGCGGCCAGGCCCGATGGGGCGCGACGAGCGCCGGCCCGGTCCGGGGTGCCGCCGACCCCGCCGGAGCCCGGACGGGAACGGGGTGCGAAACTGACCGCATGCCCGTGCTCGACCCGAATCCCAAGAACGGCCAGAAGAAGATGCTGCTCGTCTTCGGCACGTTCTTCGCCATCTTCGTGATCAT
The DNA here is from genome assembly GCF_055561075.1 of Streptomyces sp. NPDC022910. Lineage (NCBI taxonomy): Bacteria > Bacillati > Actinomycetota > Actinomycetes > Kitasatosporales > Streptomycetaceae > Streptomyces > Streptomyces sp. NPDC022910. Next base: position 24,920 of record NZ_JBVHHL010000014.1, on the reverse strand, counting down.
CGCCGTCATCGCAACGATCGCCTCACCCTGACGACAGGACCTGGGTGGGGCTGGCCCCACCATCCCCTAGGGGGTCAGTGTCAGGGTCAAGTGGGTGGATCACCGGATGGGTTGACGGCTCCCGAGTCCGTAGCTTCGAGGTGTGGCCGCGAGGGGCGGACCATGCACCACCCGGAGATCCACGGAGGCGGTCATGTCGGCCCGTACGCACCCCCGGCCCCACCCGGCGACCACGGGCGGCGTCGACATCCGGCTGCCGTGGTGGGCCCTCGCCCTGCCCACGCTGGCCTTCATCCTCCTGCTGGCGCTGATCCTCAACCCGGCGGACGCGGGCGCCGGCGGTGACCCCGCCCTCAGCCACCTCGTCGAGCGCATCCAGCAGACGATGACCCACCACGCGCCGTGACACCACCCCACCCGCCCTGGCGGCCCGGGCGCCAAGTCGGCCTCGTCCTCCCAGGTGGGGCGGTCGGGCGACCGGGTGAGCCACCCGTGCGCAGGCGCGCGCCCGACGCCGTCAACTCCCTGCGCTCCCTGGCCTGTTTCATGCGAAGCTGGGACCCATGAGCTCCGCAGAACCCCGCAGGATTGTCCTCTTCCGGCATGCGAAGGCCGACTGGCCGCAGGTGCCCGACCACGAACGTCCGCTCGCTGACCGGGGCCGCAAGGACGCGGCTGTCGCCGGACTCAAGCTGGCCGACACCGGCATCCCCTTCGACCTGGTCCTCTGCTCGACCGCGGCGCGCACCCGCGAGACCTGGAAGCTCGCGGTCCAGGAGTTTCCGCACCGGCCGAAAACCATCTATGAGGAGCGGCTCTACGAAGCCTCGCCCGGCGAGCTGATCGCAGTGCTCAACGAGGTCCCCGACGACGCGCGGAACGTGATCCTGATCGGTCACAACCCCGGCATCCAAGGGCTCGCGGAGATCCTCGCCGGTGCGGCCCAGGACGACGCCCGCGAGCGGTTGAGCCGGCGCGGCTTCCCGGCCGGCGCCTTCGCCGTGCTCTCCTTCGACGGCTCCTGGAAGTCACTGGAGCCGGGCACGGCGACCCTGGTCGACTACTGGGCGCCGAGCGAGTAGCCACCTACGGAGCGGGACGGGGCCCGGCACCCGCACGGTTGCCGTGCCCCGCCGGCGTCCCTGTACCGCTCCTGTGCGGACTCAGTGCGTGTCGTCCTGCGTGTCGGCCGCCTCGACCTCTTCCCGGGTGACGCCCAGCAGATACAGGACGGTGTCCAGGAAGGGGAAGTTCACCGCGGTGTGCGCGGCCTCGCGCACGACCGGCTTGGCGTTGAAGGCGACGCCGAGACCGGCCGCGTTCAGCATGTCGAGATCGTTGGCCCCGTCACCGATCGCCACGGTCTGCGCCAGCGGCACACCCGCCTCGGCGGCGAACCGGCGCAGCAGCCGTGCCTTGCCCGCCCGGTCGACGATCTCCCCGACGACCTTGCCGGTCAGCCTCCCGTCGACGATCTCCAGCGTGTTGGCCTGCGCGAAGTCGAGCCCGAGCCGTTCCTTCAGATCGTCCGTGACCTGGGTGAAACCGCCGGAGACGACCCCCACTTGGAAGCCGAGCCGTTTCAGCGTACGGATCAGGGTCCGCGCGCCCGGAGTGAGCCGGACCTCGGCGCGCACCTTGTCGACCACCGACGCGTCGAGCCCCTTGAGGAGGGCTACGCGCGCGTGCAGCGACTGTTCGAAATCCAGTTCGCCGCGCATGGCGGCCGCCGTCACCTCGGCGACCTCCGCCTCGCAGCCGGCGTGCGCCGCGAACAGTTCGATGACCTCGTCCTGGATGAGTGTCGAGTCCACGTCCATGACGACCAGACGCTGGGCCCGGCGGTGCAGACCGGCAGCGACGACGGCGACGTCGACACCGAGTGCCGCGGCGTCGGTCACAAGGGCGGTGCGCAGCGGCTCGGTCTCCACACCGGACACGGCGAACTCGACGGCCGTCACGGGGTACTTGGCGAGCCGGAAGATACGGTCGATGTTGCCGCCGGTACCGGCGATGCGGGCGGCGATGGCCGCCGTCGACTCGGCGGTGAGCGGGTGGCCGAGGACGGTGACGAGTGAGCGCCCGAGGCCCCGCGGACGGTTGTCGCCGATGCCGGAGATGATCTCCGCCTGCATCTTCACGGACTCCGCCCAGCTGTGGACGGTGGCCCGCAGATCCCCCTCGAGCCCGGACGGGGGCACGGTCACGAGGGCGCACAGCACCATCCGGCCCCGGGTGACGACCTGCTCGATGTCGACGACGTCGACGCTGTAGGCCGCGAGGGTGTCGAAGAGGCCGGCGGTCAGGCCGGGCCGGTCCTTGCCGAAGATCTTGACAAGGAGGGTGGGGGCGTCGGAGGTCTGCGAAGCGCTCATGGTGCTTCCACCGTATCCGGCACCCAGTGCCTTCCGCGCTCCCGGTCCGCCCAGCGGACGGGGAACAGTGGGTGGCGGTCAGATGACGGACGCCTTGAGCAGCGACGAAGGCGCAGGATGCGGCCTGATGGGCGACGAGCAGGCAGGGCACGGGCGTGGCGCGGTCGGTGGCCCCGGCCGTCAGCCGCTGCCTCGGGGGCGCCCGGGCGGCGGAGGCGGTGGTGGTGGGGGAGGAGGCGGGGTCGGACCCTGGTCCGAGGACGACGGTGTCCTCCCGCGCCGCCCCGGCGACCGGTGCGGCGGTTCGATCGGCCCCACCACCGTGGGGGCGCCGTACACATCTCCGGGGGTGGGCGGCGGGGCGGCACCGGGCGGCGGAGCGCTTTCGTCGGAGGGTGCCCGAGGGGGCCTGGGCCCGCGCGGCGGCGCGCCTGTGCCGGAGGGCGTCCTGGTCCGGCCGGCCGGCGCGCTCTCTCCGGGCCGGGCGTCCTCCGGTTCGCCCGGTCCCTCCGGCAGCCGCAGATACGGATTCGTGTCGGGGTTGGGCGGGCGGTACGGCTTGCCGGGCACATAGGGGCCCGACCGCTGCGGCACCGTCGCGTAGGAGGGGGACGGAGGCGCAGGCAGTCCCGCGCCCTCGCGTGCCAGGGGCGCCGCGCGGCTTCCCGCCGCCCCGGTCGCGTACGCGAGCAGCGCCCCGGCCGCTCCCGCGGCCGCTCCCCATGCCGCACCCAGCAGCAGTGCCATGCCGAGATGCCCGTGCAACTCGACGCCGGCCCCGAACGCGTCGAATCCGAACACGGACAGCGACGCGTCCACGGACACGTCCGTCAGCCAGGCCAGCAACGGGAGTGCCAGTGCCGTCACGACCCCGAGCCGCAGGGCGCAGCGTCCTGCGAAGCCGAGGGGACCCGCATCTCGTACCGCGGCAGGAGCCGGGCCCTGTACGGCCGATGCATCCCGGGCTCGTACGAGAGGCGTACGTGCGGCGGTCAGTACGCCCGCGAAGAGCATCATGAGGGCCGCGGCGATCGCCAGCAGCCACACCTTGCCGTCCAGTTCGGCCAGGCGCCCCAGTGCGACCGGCTGGTCCGTCCGCACGCTCAGCAGCCGGTCCAGCGGGTCGGGCAGCAGATTCGCCAGCTCGCCCGTGGCCTTGCCGTCCCACGGTACGAACAGGCCGATCGGGATGCCCAGCCACACCCCGTTGGGCGCGCCGAGCAGTGCCGCCCCCGCCATCCGTGCCGGATGGGCGTCGCCGATCGCCGCGTAGGCCGCCGCGGCGAAGCCGGCGAGCACCGCCACGAGCAGCACGGTCACCAGCGCGGACACCGTAGGACGCACCACCCGGTGCACCGCTTCCCAACCGCGGGGCAGAGGCGTGCGCCGGGACGCGAGCAGGGAAATCAGCAGGACACCGGCGGCCCATGCGGCGCCCCCGAGGAGCGTGGGCACCGTGTCGACGGTGAAGCCGACTGCGGCCTCAGCATCGATGAGGTCGCCGATCCGGTTCGGCAGCAGCCCCTGGATGTTCCCGAGTCCGGGGATGTCGACGCCGCCGCTGCCGCCTCCGCCGGGGAGCCTGCCGAGCCCGAGTGAGCCTCCGTCGATGGTGATGACGTCATGGCCGGCCCAGGCGAGACCACCCAGCATCGCCACGAACAGCACGACCACCGCGCCCGCGCGCGCGAGGATTTCGGCGGGCGCGACCACAACTTGCGCCGCACGCAAGGACCGCAGGAAGAACCAGCAGAGCAGGAGCGCCCCCACCAGGCTCACACCCAATGGTGTGATCTCCATGGCGGTCGTCGCCTCCGCCCCTTGCAGGCCGAACGCCGACACGTCCCCGGACGGCGTGACCGACCCGTTCGCCCCAAGTGCCACCACGGCCGCGGTCATCGGACCGAGCGAGCCCGCGGCATCCGCCTGGAGCAGATGCAGACCGAGCGCGGCCGTCCCCGCCATCCCGATCAACGCCCAGCTCACGGAGGCGATCGCGGACAGCAGCACGTCCGTCCACGGCAGCCTCCCGCCGCCTTCCGCGGTCTCGATGCCCATGCCAGCCCCCGATCCGCGCCGCGGTGATCCACCATGGATGTCCCCCCTCGCGGGGGATTACCACTCTCCGGGGCGGTTTCACCCCCGTCAACGGCACGCGTCCAGGAGCGCGTGCGCACGCGTCAGAAGGCCCGACTTTCGGTCTGAACGCTGAGCCTGAAATAGTTCCCCACGATGTTCGACATCCCTAGACTCCCTGTGTTGGGGGTAACTCGGGGGACAACTCAGTGGGGCATGGAGTGCCTGAACTCGTACTCGAATTGAACGGACGTACCTGGACACTTGATGCGTCCAGGCCATACATCCTCGGGCGTGATCCGCAGGGGGACATCGCGCTCGACGACGCCAGGGTTTCCTGGCGTCACGCCACGATCAGCTGGAACGGCCGCAGTTGGGTCATCGAGGACCACGGGAGCACCAACGGCACGTTCGTGCAGGGGCAGCGGGTCCACCAGGTGGAGATCGGCCCGGGCTCGGCCGTGTACCTGGGCAACGCGACCGACGGACCGCGACTGAACGTGTCCGGTGCCGCGGCCGCCGTCGCCGCCCCGCAGGTCCAGCCCCAGCAGCAGCCGTACGCGGCCCAGGGCGCGAACACCGGCTGGGCGCAGCAGGCCCCACAGCGGGCCGCTCCGCAGATTCCGCAGCAGCAGGGCCCCGGTGGTGGCGCGGGGGTGCCACCGGTCTACGGTGACCGCAGTCCGACCACGTTCCACCAGCTCGCGCTCGGCCGTGTGATGCGCATCGGCCGTGCGCTGGAGAACGACCTGGTCGTCTCCGACCTCCAGGTCTCCCGGCACCACGCCGAGTTCCACGCCACGCCCGACGGCCGTTTCGAGATCCGAGACCTGGGCTCGCACAACGGCACGTTCGTCAACGGTATGCCGATCGGCAAGGGTGGCTCGGCGCTGCTCGGGCCCAACGACATCGTCGGCGTCGGTCATTCGACGTTCCGTCTGGTCGGCGATCGTCTCGAGGAGTTCGTCGACACCGGTGAGGTCTCCTTCTCCGCCCGCCACCTCACCGTCACGGTCGACGGCGGCAAGCAGATCCTCAAGGACGTCTCCTTCGGCGTTCCGGAGAAGTCGCTGATCGCGGTCATCGGCCCGTCCGGCTCCGGCAAGTCGACGCTGCTGAAGGCGCTCACCGGCTACCGCCCCGCGAACCAGGGTGACGTCCTCTACGACAACCGGAACCTGTACAAGCAGTTCGCCGAGCTCCGTCAGCGCATCGGTCTGGTCCCGCAGGACGACATCCTGCACAAAGAGCTGACCGTCAAGAAGGCCCTCAAGTACGCGGCCAAACTGCGCTTCCCGGCTGACACCACGGCCGCCGAACGCGAGGCGCGCATCGATGAGGTGCTGCGCGAGCTGAAGCTGGACGTCCACAAGGAGAAGAAGGTCACCTCCCTCTCCGGCGGTCAGCGCAAGCGCGTCTCGGTGGCTCTGGAGCTGCTCACCAAACCGTCGCTGATCTTCCTGGACGAGCCCACGTCCGGTCTCGACCCGGGCATGGACCGCGACGTCATGCAGCTGCTGCGCGGCCTCGCCGACGACGGCCGTACGGTGCTCGTCGTCACCCACTCGGTGGCCGAGCTCGCCCTGTGCGACAAGCTGCTGGTGATGGCGCCCGGCGGTTCCGTCGCCTACTTCGGCCCGCCGGAGGAGGCGCTGAACTTCTTCGGCTACGAAACCTGGGCCGATGTCTTCTCCGCCTTCGAGAACTACCGTGACTACGACTGGGCGGGCCGCTGGAAGGGCTCGCAGCACTACCAGATGTACGCCGCGGACATCGACGCCGTCGCCCCGCAGTCGGTCCACATGCCGCCGCCGCAGGCGATCAAGCCGCCCAAGCCACAGGGCTGGTTCTCCCAGGTCGGCACCCTGATCCGGCGGTACATGGCGGTCATCGCCTCCGACAAGGGCTTCTTGGCGCTGACCGTGATCCTGCCCGCGGTGCTCGGCGCGGTCAGCCTGCTCATCGACAGTGACAAGGGCCTGCTGGTCAATCCGGTCAACCCGAAGACCGGCGTGCCCGTCCCGAACGGCACGGCCACCACGGTCCTGCTGATCCTCGCGGTCGGCGCATGCTTCGCGGGCGCCGCCAACTCCGTGCGCGAGCTGATCAAGGAACGGGTCATCTACGAGCGGGAACGCGCCACCGGCTTGTCCCGCTCCGCGTATCTGATGTCGAAGGTGTTCGTCCTCGGCGCCATCACCGTGCTGCAGGGCCTCATGGTCGGCATGATCGGCTTCTCCAGCCGTGAGATCCCCCAGGAGGGCGTCGTCCTGGGCAAGTCCACGCTGTTCGAGCTGTGCCTTCCGGTCATGGCGCTGGGCTTCACGTCGATGATGTTCGGCCTGGTCATCTCCGCGCTGGTGAAGACCGCCGAGAAGACCATGCCGCTGCTGGTGATGTTCGCGATCATCCAGGTCGTCTTCACCGGCTGCCTCTTCACCCTGAACGGCGCGGTCGGCGTCAACGAGTTCTCGTACCTGATGCCGTCCCGCTGGGCGGTGGGCGCCGCCGGTGCGACGCTGGACTTCAACGACATCGCCCCGAACACCGACGATCCGACCAGCACGGATCCGCTGTGGAACCACACGGCGGGGACCTGGACCCTGGACATGGCCGCCCTGATCGCCATCGGTGTGATCTGCGGCTTCCTCGTGGCCCGCTTCCTGCGCCGCCACGAGCCCGAAGTCATGCGGAAGTAACCGCTCCCGTACGACGCCGAGGGGCGGCACCCCGCATGGGGTGCCGCCCTTCGGCATGAGCGTTGAGAGGCCCGCGCCTGCCTCAGTACGCGCTGTTGACGTTGTCCATCGAACCGTATCGGTGCGCCGCGTAGTTGGCGGCGGCGGTGATGTTCGCGACCGGGTCGTAGATGTTCCACGACGTGCCGGCCACGTGGTACGCCCTGAAGGTCGGGTCGATCACCTGGAGCAGACCCTTGGACGGGATGCCGTTGGCGGCGTTGATGTCCCAGTTGTTGATGGCCATCGGGTTGCCCGAGGACTCTCGCATGATGTTGCGGTACAGGCCGTTGTACGAGCCCGGGATGCCCTTCTGCGCCATGATGTCGAGCGACTGGCGGATCCAGCCGTCGAGGTTGTTGGCGTAGGACGTGGGAGCGGCCTGCTGGACCGGGGCGCGCTGCGCGGAGCGGCTCGCGGCCTGCTGCGCGTTGTGCTGAGCCGCCTGCTGCTGGGCCTTCTGCGTTGCCTGCTGCTGGGCCTTCTGGGCGGCCAGCTTCTTGGCGGCCTGGTCGGCGGCCTGCTTCTTGGCGGCGATGGCCTCGGCCTTCAACATGGAGGCGGCCTTCTGGTCGGTGACGCTGACCTTGATGTTCTTGACCGGCTGGTTGCCGAGGGTCACCGTGGCCGACGCGACAGCGGGGGCCTCGTGGGTCGTGCTCTGCGCCTCGCTCGGCGTGGCGGTCAGGGCGAGGGTGGCGACACCGAGACCGGCACAGCAGGCGGCGGAGAGCTTCTGGGTCTTGGTCAGAGCACGAGCACGACTGCGAAGGTTGAAGTTCTGGGGCATGAGTGAGGGACCTCTTCGACTAGCGCGGAGGTCGCTCTGGTGCCGGCGAAAGACAGGTGTTTCCAGCACAAGCGCCGCGGGTAAGTGACCGCGGCGCCGAGCGACGGAAGCAATTCTTAGCGGCCGCAAAAACCCCAGGCAAAGGCGTGATGTACGATCCGCGATAGTGGACACAGGAAGGGCAGAACGGGACAAACCGCCTGGTCTGCCCCGTTCATGCGGTCTTTATTCCTGTCCTATGCTTCCTAGTACGTGACGTACGTCCTATGTGCGGCGTCACACCGAGCGGGTGCCGATTTCACCAAGAGTTGCTGGAGCAATGCTCTGTGTGGTGCCCCTCCACCGGCAGGATGAGGTGGGTGTCGCCGAACTCGTGCCACAGGTAGCGCCCGGCCAGTGCCTCGGCGTAGCCGCTGTCTATCGCCGCCCGCCCCGCGATCGCCTCCAGCATCAGAAGATGGGACGCCTCCGGCTCGTGCAGCCCGGTCAGCAGCCCGTCCACCACCCGCACGCCGCGCTCGGGCGTCACCACCAGGTCGGTCCAGCCCTCCCGCGCCCGTACGGCACCGTCGGCGCCGACGGCCGACTCCACGGCCCGCACGGCCGTCGTACCGACCGCGATCACCCTGCCGCCCGGCCGTGTCCCCCCACCACCGTTCCAAGGCCGCGCTTCGCGCCTTTCTCGATCTGCCCGCACGGCGTTGATCAGCCGCGCCGACGTCTCCGGCACCGCGAAGCGCTCCGGGTACGGCGGTTCGTGCGCCTCCGCCGACGCCACCCCTGTGTGCAGCGTGATCGGCGCGAACTGCACGCCCCGGCTCACCAGCTCCGCCACCATCCGCGCGGTGAAGGGCCGCGCCGCACTCGGCATCTCCGCGCTGCCGCTGCCGTCGGCGGACGGCAGCGCGAACACCGTCTGGTACACGGACAGCGGCTGATCCCTCTCCGTGTAGGAGTAGCGAATGGGACGCCCGTGCCGGCCCAGCAGCCCCAGCAGGTCCGCATCCGACGAGCCGGCCCACCACAGCCGGCCGCTTCGCTGCGACAGCGGCTCCTCGAGCACGAGCCGTACGTCGCCGGGGAGCCGCACCTCTGCCCCCGCGGGCCCTGGCGTCCGTCGCCCGCCACCACCCTTCTGATGAGCGTTTCGCGCCCGGCTTGATTCACGCGCGCGCGTGGTCCCCCGTCCGTCCGGATCCCGCAGTTCGACCGCCCACCGCCCGTCGTCCCCGCGGGTCGAGAAGTGCACCACCACGCGCGCGTGCCCGATCCAGCCGTCCACAGCGGCCGCCAGCGTCGGCGACGTGTTGACGACGAGCAGGTCCCCGGCGCGCAGCAGCCGCGGCAGCTCCACGAACGCGTGGTGCGACACCTCGGTGCCCCGCGAGACCAGCAGCCGCACGGAGTCCCGCTCCAGGCCCGGCCCGCGCTGCTCGGCCGGGACCCGCGCCGACAGCTCCTCCGGAACCCTCCCCCACTCTCGAGCGCGCTCGAGCCGGGGAACCCCCACCGCCGTCCTCATCGCCCCTCCAGCAGCGAGGGGGCACCGTAGCGGCCGCTCGCCGGACGCTCGTCCAGCAGCCTGAGGAACGCGGGCACCACGCTCTCCGGCGCCGGCCGCGGATCGCCGTCGTCCGGTACGGCCGCCGCGTAGAGGTCGGTGGCCATGTCCCCGGGGTCCACCGCCCACACCCGTAGCCCGGGCTCCTCCGCGGCGAGCACCGCCGCCAGATGGTCGAGCGCCGCCTTCGACGCCCCGTATCCGCCCCACGTCTCGTAGGCCTCGGCCGCGGCGTCCGAGCTGACGGCGATCACCGTGCCCGCGCTGGACGCCCGCAGCAGCGGCAGCGCCTCCTGGACGAGGCCAAGCGCGGCGACCACGTTGACCTCGAGCGCCCGCCGCAGCCCGTCCGCAGCCAGCTCCTCGAGTCGCACCAGCGGCTCCGCGCCCAGCGCGCTCGCGTTGTTCACCAGCAGGTCGAGCCCGCCCAGCTTCCTGGCCGCCGCCACCAGGTCGGCCCGGTGCCCGGCGTCCGTCACGTCCCCGGGCAGCGACTCCACCCGCGTTCCGTACGCGGCCAGGCTCTCGGCCGTCTCCTCCAGGACCGGTGCGGTCCGGGCGTCCAGCACCAGATCCCAGCCGCGCTCCGCCAGAGCCGCGCCGAGCGCCCTCCCCAGCCCCTTCGAAGCCCCCGTGATGATCGCAACCGGCATGACTACCGTCCCCTCGGTCCCTCGGCCGCCGGTGTTCGGCGGTGAGCTCAACGTAGGAACGGCACCTTCCCGGCCGCCTCGGACGCGGGCCGCAACGAGCGGGGGCCCTTCGCCCTAGGCCCATCGGCCCAGGTACGGCCGCCACAGGTCGGATACGCACCGTCACACCTCACCGGTACGGTGAGGTCATGAGCCAAGGACCCCGGTCGGGCCTGTACGCGGTGAGCTCCGCGCTGCTGGCCATGAGCAGGCACCTCGAGGTGCGCGACGTCCTCAAGACGATCGTCGCCTCGGCCCGCGAGCTGCTCGACGCGGAGTACGCGGCGCTGGGCGTCCCGGACGACCACGGGGGCTTCGCCCAGTTCGTCGTGGACGGGGTCACCGACGAGCAGTGGAAGGCCATCGGCCCGCTCCCGCGCCAGCACGGCATCCTGGCCGCGATGCTGCACGAGGCGCAGCCGGAGCGGCTCGCCGACGTCCGCAAGGATCCCCGCTTCGAGGGCTGGCCGGCCGCCCACCCCGAGATGTCCGACTTCCTGGGCCTGCCCATCCGCGACGGCGAAGAAGTCATCGGCGCGCTGTTCCTCGCCAACAAGAGGTGCTCGAAGCCGCACGGCGGTTGCGGCTTCACCGAGGCCGACGAGGAACTGCTCTCGATCCTCGCCCAGCACGCCGCGATCGCCCTCACCAACGCCCGGCTGTACGAGCGCAGCAGGGAGCTGACCATCGCCGAGGAGCGCTCGCGGCTGGCCCACGAGCTGCACGACGCGGTCAGCCAGAAGCTCTTCTCCCTGCGGCTCACCGCCCAGGCGGCTGCAACCCTGATCGACCGCGACCCGGGCCGCGCCAAGGGCGAGCTGCAGCAGGTGGCCGCGCTCGCCGCGGAGGCCGCCGACGAACTGCGCGCCGCCGTCGTCGAGCTGCGCCCCGCCGCTCTGGACGAGGACGGTCTGGTCGCCACTCTGCGCACCCAGGTCCAGGTTCTCGACCGCGCCCACAGCGCGCGCGTGACCTTCACCAGCCGTGGCGTGCGCGCACTGCCGGCCGCCCAGGAGGAGGCGCTGCTGCGTGTCGCCCAGGAGGCCCTGCACAACGCCCTGCGGCACTCCGGTGCCGGGAGAGTGGGGGTGACCCTGGAGAAGTGCGGCCCGGGCGCCGTCCTGCGGGTCATGGACGACGGCGGCGGGTTCGAACCCACGGCGATACGCCGCGCGGGCCGCCACCTGGGCCTGGTTTCCATGCGCGACCGGGCGAGCGGGGTGGGTGGCACGCTGACCGTGGAATCGGCGCCCGGGAAGGGCACCACGATCGAGATGGAGGTCCCTGGTGGCTGACGCAATCAAGGTGCTGCTCGTCGACGACCACCAGGTGGTCCGTCGTGGCCTGCGCACCTTCCTCGAAGTGCAGGAGGACATCGAGGTCGTCGGAGAGGCGTCCGACGGTGCCGAAGGAGTGGCCCGTGCCGAGGAGCTGAAGCCCGACGTCGTCCTCATGGACGTCAAGATGCCGGGCATGGACGGCATCGACGCACTGCGCAGGCTCCGCCAGCTCGACAACCCCGCGCGTGTACTGATCGTCACCAGCTTCACCGAGCAGCGCACGGTGGTTCCCGCCCTGCGCGCGGGCGCCGCCGGGTACGTCTACAAGGACGTGGACCCCGACGCGCTCGCCGGAGCCATCCGCTCGGTGCACGCGGGACACATCCTCCTGCAGCCGGAGGTCGCGGGCGCGCTGCTGTCCCAGGAGGAGGCGAACTCGGGCCAGGGGAGGGCCGGTTCACTCACGGAGCGGGAGCGCGAGGTGCTGGGGCTGATCGCGGACGGCCGGTCGAACCGGGAGATCGCCCGGGCGCTGGTGCTGTCGGAGAAGACGGTGAAGACCCATGTCTCGAACATCCTGATGAAGCTCGACCTGGCGGACCGCACGCAGGCCGCGCTCTGGGCGGTGCGCCACGGAGTAAACGGCTGACCGGATCTTCATACCGCCGTGTGTATGTCCCCTGAGCGGCGCATCCTCAGTGGATCTCGGCCGTTCTCCAAGGCGTGCTGCGGCGCCTGCCGCAGTGATCGCAAGGAGAGGGCTCAGAAAGTGAAGAACCTGAAGAAGGCCGCAGCCGTCACGATGGTGGCCGGTGGACTGATCGCCGCCAGCGCCGGTCTCGCCTCCGCCCACGACGGGGCGCACGCCGACGGCAAGGCCGTGGGTTCCCCGGGCGTCGTCTCGGGCAACGTCATCCAGGCCCCGGTCCACATCCCTGTGAACGCGGTCGGCAACAGCGTGAACGTGATCGGCGTCCTGAACCCGGCGTTCGGCAACCTGGGCATCAACCACTGACGCCTTCGAGGGAGCACACCTGACCACCGGCCTCTTGGGCACAGCCCAGGAGGCCGGTCATGCCTGAAGAGGCTGTCGGGCGTCCGAGGACGATTCAGCCCAGGCCGCCATCGATCAGCCCGTCCGGCGTTGGAGGACGAGGCCGCTCAGGCCGACGGGGGTCTGGGGGCGCAGCCCTCAGGGACGGTGGCCCCACCCTCGGGCGGGAAAGAACCCCCGGTCACCGAATCTCCCGCTGCTCCACCACGGAGTTGTACGCCGCGACCTGCGCCCGCCGAGCCGTCCGCTCCACCGGTCGCAGCGCCTGGGACCGGGCCGCCATCTCGGAGGCGCTCACGGCGCCGCCGTGCCCGTTCTCGTACGCCACCGAGATCAGCAAGCCCACCCGCTGGGCCAGCTCCAGCACCCGCACCGCCCGTGGCGGATATCCCGGTGCCAGGACCTCCCGCCCCCGCTCGGCCCGCGCACGGTACGCGTCGATCGCTGCCTCCGCCACCGGTCCCGAACCCGCCACGTCCAGCCGCGACAGCACCTCCGTCGCCTCGCGCAGCGCCTCCGCCAGCTCCCGCTCGGCCTCCCCGAGCGACGGCACATCGGCGGGCGGCGCCTCCCGCACCGGCAGACAGTGCCAGACGACCTCGATGTGCACGTCGCCGCCGGGCCCGGCCTCGTACACCTCAGGCACCAGCCCGAACGCGGCCCCGTGACAGACCACCGCCTCCTCGGCCTCCAACGCCCGCGCGTTGAACTCCGGCGGACCGCTCAGTCCCAGCGGATGCCCCGGTGCGGGCAGCGCGACCTGCAGCCCGGTCACCCCGAGCGTCCGCAACCGCCCCATCGCGAGCGTGAGACCGACGGGCGCCGACTCGCCCGGCAGCCCCTCGACCCGGTGCACCGCGTCCTCCCCGACGATGGCGGACACGGCGTCGTCCGGCGAAACAAGTCCGACCAAAAGGGCATTTCCCCATGCGGCCAGCCGTCCTGAGCGTGGTTCCGAGAGCATGCCCCCACCCTAAGGACCTGACCTATGGAATGGTCCGGGCGACCGGTGGCGTAGATTTCGTGGGGGGCTGCGCCCACAGGCGTGGCGGACCACGCCCACAGGCGTACGCGAGAGCCGACACTGGCCACACTGCAAGGGGAGACAACACGCTCATGAGCGATGTTCTGGAGCTGGAGGACGTATCCGTGGTCCGCGAGGGCCGCGCTCTGGTGGACCAGGTCTCCTGGTCGGTCAAGGAGGGCGAGCGCTGGGTCATCCTCGGCCCGAACGGCGCCGGAAAGACGACCCTCCTGAATGTCGCCTCCAGCTACCTCTTCCCCAGCAATGGCACCGCCACCATCCTGGGCGAGACCCTCGGCAAGCCCGGCACCGACGTCTTCGAGCTGCGCCCGCGCATCGGCATGGCCGGCATCGCCATGTCCGAGAAACTCCCCAAGCGCCAGACCGTCCTCGAGACCGTGCTGACCGCCGCCTACGGCATGACCGCGCACTGGCAGGAGGACTACGAGGACGTCGACAAGCAGCGCGCCCGCGCCTTCCTCGACCGCCTCGGCATGAGCGAGTACCTCGACCGGAAGTTCGGCACCCTCTCCGAGGGCGAGCGCAAGCGCACCCTCATCGCCCGCGCCCTGATGACCGACCCCGAGCTGCTGCTCCTCGACGAACCCGCCGCCGGCCTCGACCTCGGCGGCCGCGAGGACCTCGTACGCCGCCTCGGCCGCCTGGCCCGGGACCCGATCGCCCCTTCCATGATCATGGTCACCCACCATGTCGAGGAGATCGCCCCCGGCTTCACCCACGTCCTGATGATCCGCCAGGGCAAGGTGCTCGCCGCCGGCCCGCTGGAGCTCGAGCTGACCTCGCGCAACCTTTCCCTCTGCTTCGGCCTCCCGCTCGTCGTCGAACAGGTCGGCGAGCGCTGGACGGCCCAGGGCCTGCCCCTTTCCTGACTCCCGAAAACCCCGCAAGAAGCCAGGTCCGACCCGATCTGCGCCCTGTCCGCGAGCGGACCCCCGGCCCTACCATGACCATGTGAACATCGACGCGTGGGTGTGGTGGCTGATCGGCGCGGCGGGGCTCGGCATCGCGCTCGTGATCACCGCGATGCCGGAGCTCGGAATGCTCGCGGTGGGCGCCGTCGCGGCCGCCGTGATCGGTGGTCTCGGCGGCGACGCCGTCTTCCAGGTCGCCGTTTTCGCCGTCGTCTCGGTCGCACTCATCGCCGTGGTCCGGCCGGTTGCCGCCCGGCACCGCGCCCAGCGACCTCAACTCGCCACCGGCGTGGAGGGGTTGAAGGGCAAGCAGGCCGTCGTCCTGGAGCGCGTCGACGGCAACGGCGGCCGGATCAAGCTCGCCGGAGAGGTCTGGTCGGCACGCGCGCTCAACACCGAACTCGCCTATGAGGTGGGCCAGGAGGTGGACGTCGTGGACATCGACGGGGCCACGGCGATCGTCATGTGACCTCGTAGGACTCAACTGAACCGAACGGCCCACGGGGCACGGCACGGTCTGTCAGACTCGTCCAACAAGATCTTCAACAACCATAAGATCTTCCACAGGGCGCCGAGGCGGAGCACACGGGCGCCGAAGCGGAGAAGGGGTACGGGGAATCACGATGGAACCGATCATCATCGTCCTGATCATTCTGGTGGTGTTGGTCTTCATCGCCCTGATCAAGACGATCCAGGTCATTCCACAGGCGAGCGCGGCCATCGTCGAGCGCTTCGGCCGCTACACACGGACGCTGAACGCGGGCCTGAACATCGTGGTCCCGTTCATCGACTCCATCCGCAACCGCATCGACCTGCGCGAACAGGTCGTGCCGTTCCCACCGCAGCCGGTGATCACCCAGGACAACCTGGTCGTCAACATCGACACCGTGATCTACTACCAGGTGACCGACGCCCGGGCCGCCACCTACGAGGTCGCCAGCTACATCCAGGCCATCGAGCAGCTCACGGTCACCACGCTCCGCAACATCATCGGCGGCATGGACCTGGAGCGCACCCTGACCTCCCGCGAGGAGATCAACGCGGCCCTGCGCGGCGTCCTCGACGAGGCCACCGGCAAGTGGGGCATCCGCGTCAACCGCGTCGAACTGAAGGCCATCGAGCCGCCCACCTCCATCCAGGACTCGATGGAGAAGCAGATGCGCGCCGACCGTGACAAGCGTGCGGCGATCCTCACCGCGGAGGGTACGCGCCAGGCCGCGATCCTCACCGCCGAGGGCGAGAAGCAGTCCCAGATCCTGCGCGCCGAGGGTGAGGCCAAGGCCGCCGCCCTGCGCGCCGAGGGCGAGGCCCAGGCGATCCGTACGGTCTTCGAGTCCATCCACGCCGGCGACCCCGACCAGAAGCTGCTCTCCTACCAGTACCTGCAGATGCTCCCGAAGATCGCCGAGGGCGACGCCAACAAGCTCTGGATCGTCCCGAGCGAGATCGGCGACGCCCTGAAGGGTCTCTCCGGCGCCATCGGCAACTTCGGCCCGATGGGCGGGGGTTCGAGCGGCGGCTCCGGATCCTCCAACGGCAACGGCGGAACGGGCACGGACCGCCGGGAGAAGCCGTCCATCGACTGACGGGGCAGCGCTCGTACGACACTGGGGCCCGCCTCCCGAAGGAGGCGGGCCCCAGCATTCACGTAGGGACTCGCGGCCCCTACGCGGCAGAACGGGCGGTGGCCTGCCACGACCTAGGCCGCTGACTGCCCCAGCCACTCCGGGAGCGCCTCGAAGTCGTCATGCCCGAGCGCCAGCAGCATCGCGTCCGCCGGTGTCGGCTCGAACGGCTGACGCAGCAACGGCATCCCCGCCTGCTCCGGAGTGCGATTCGCCTTGCGGTGATTGTCCTCGGCACACGAGGCCACCGTGTTCAGCCAGGTGTCGCCACCACCGTGCGACCGCGGCACCACGTGGTCCACGGTCGTCGCCCGCCGCCCGCAGTAGGCGCACCTGTGCCGGTCCCGTACCAGGACACCCCGCCTCGACCATGGAGCCTGTCTTCGGAAGGGCACCCGTACGAACCTGCAGAGCCTGATGACCCGGGGCGCAGGTATGTCGACATCGGCTCCCCGCATACGGATTTCGGGGTGGGCCTGCTCGACGACGGCCTTGTCCTGCAGCACCAGAACGACGGCTCGGTTCAGTGTCACCGTCGACAGCGGCTCGAAGCTAGCGTTCAGCACCAGCGTGTCACGCATCCAGCCCACCTCCCGTGTGCACCTGCCCACCCCCTGGCGGGCTTGGATCAACTCTGGACGGGCGCGCCGAGATGGACAACGAAATAAAAAATGCCCGCCTCTGATCACTTCCAAGACCAGAGGCGGGCAAACGTTCGGTGAACGTCAGTCTTCGGAGTTCGTAGGTCAGCCCTGGGCCGGGTTCTCGTACTCCCCGATGAGCTGGGCGCGTGCCAGCGCGTGGAACCGCAGATTGAAGCCGACCACCGCGGGAGAGGCGTCCGCGTCAGGACCGAGCTTCTCCTGATCGACGGCGTAGACCGTGAACACATACCGGTGCGGCCCGTCCCCGGGCGGCGGCGCGGCACCGCCGAAGTCCCTCGTCCCGTAATCGTTGCGCGCGTGGACCGCACCCTCGGGGAGTCCCTCGAACTTCCCGCTGCCCGCGCCGACGGGCAGCTCGGTCACGGAGGCCGGGATGTCGAACAGGACCCAGTGCCAGAACCCGCTCCCCGTCGGAGCATCCGGGTCGTAGCAGGTCACCGCGAAGCTCTTGGTCTCCGGCGGGAAGCCCTCCCAGCGCAGCTGCGGAGAGGTGTTCCCGGCCGCGTGGACCTGAGCGTCCTTGAGCCTGGCACCCGGCTCGACGTCCTCGCTCGTCACCGTGAACGACGGCACGGGCGGATGGAAGTCATGCGGCAGAGGCCGCCTCTTGGGCTCGGTCACCTCGGTACCTCCAAGTCAGTGGATCAACCGATTCCAGTTCAGAGCCTAGAACCAGCTGCGCTTGCTGCCGACCTCCGACAGCCACTGGTGGAGGTAAGCGCCCCAGTCTGTGCCGTGGAAGTCGTGCAGACCGACCTGGAACCTGCGGTAGGAGTCGCTGCCCTCGCTGAACAGTCCCGGCTTCTTGTCCATCTCCAGGATGACGTCCATCGCGTGCTCATCCGCGACGAAGCTCAACTCCACCTGGTTCAGGCCGCGGTACTGCGACGGCGGGTAGAACTCGATCTCCTGGTAGAACGGCAGCCGCTGCCGAGTACCGCGGATGTGGCCGCGCTCCATGTCCGCGTTCTTGAAGCGGAAGCCCAGCTGGATGAACGCGTCCAGGATCGCTTTCTGCGCCGGCAGCGGGTGCACATTGATCGGGTCCAGGTCACCGGAGTCCACGGCACGCGCGATCTCCAGCTCCGTCGTCACCCCGATGTGCATTCCCCGCAGCGCCTGCCCGTCGATCATGGTGATCGGCGTCTCCCAGGGGATCTCGAGTCCGAACGGCACGGCGTGCACCGCCCCCGCCTGGAGCTCGAAGGCACCGCCGAGCCGTACCTTCGTGAACTCGATGTCCTGCTTGTACTCCGTGTCGTCGTGCCCCTCGACCTCTACCTTGGCCTGCAGACCGACGTTCAGGCCCTCGATCGCCTGGTTCACGGACCCGCCCTGGATCCGTACCTCCCCCTGGACGACACCGCCCGGCACGACATTGACCTCGGTCAGCACCGTCTCCACCGAAGCCCCTCCGGCTCCCAGGCTCGCGAGCAGCCGCTTGAACCCCATGAATCTTCCCTCCCAGGCAACGCCTGTTCCGTCGTCGTGCCTCCAGCGCGCGTTCTCGTGCTCCTCGCGCGCGCTCGGCGTCCATGGATCCTTGATCCCTGAACACGCGATCCGGCCGGGACCGGTTCCGTGCCCTCACCCTTCCAAGAGGGGGGACCCTTGACCACCCTTTGGCACGCACCCGTCTGGACTACGCTCGTACGCCATGATCGCGACCCCCGACCGTACGCCCCTCCCCAGGGAGTTCTTCGACCGACCCGTACTGGAAGTGGCCCCCGACCTCCTGGGGCGGCTCATCGTCCGCAGTACGCCGGATGGTCCGATCGCACTGCGCCTGACGGAGGTCGAGGCGTACGACGGCCCGAACGACCCCGGCTCCCACGCGTATCGCGGCCACACGGCACGCAACGACGTGATGTTCTACGGCGTGTCAAGGCGGTCAGCATGAACGTCGACGTCCTCGCCCATCCTGCCGAAGAGGTCGCGCCCAGGCTGCTCGGGAGCGTCCTCACCTGCAAGACCCCCGAGGGGACCGTGAGCATCGCCATCACGGAAACCGAGGCGTACTCCGGTACGGCTGACCCAGCTTCCCATGCCTACCGAGGCCAGACACCCCGTAACGCCGTCATGTTCGGACCCGCAGGACACCTGTATGTGTACCGTTCCCACGGCCTCCACTGGTGCGCCAACGTCGTCACCGGGACGGATGGCATCGCCTCGGCTGTCCTCATCCGGGCAGGCAGGGTCATCGAGGGGGAAGACCTGGCACGCAAGCGGCGCGGGGAGAGGGTCGAGAGTCCACGCCTTGCCCGAGGTCCCGGGAACTTCTGTCAGGCACTCGGCATCACGGCGGAGCACAACGGCGCAGACCTCCTGACAGGTACCTCGGTCGTGTTGTCCGAGGGTGAGCCTGTACCCGCCGCGCTCATCCGGGTCGGTCCTCGGGTAGGCGTGAGCAAGGCCCACGACTGGCAACACCGGTTCTACCTCGCCGGTGATCCGACGGTCTCGGCGTACCGACTGAGCCCCCGAGCCAAACCGCCCGCTGGCGCCTGAGCCGCTGTACGCCTCGCTCGCGGCCCGCCGGTGAGTCGGCGCGGAGTTGGACCAGAAGTTGCGTGATCGTTCGCGAGCGCGGCGCGTGACGCGTTCCTGACCGGTCGAGTGACTGCCGACGTGCGCCGACTCGGACCGGACGGGTGGGTGTGACTGATCACCCCAGTTGGCATTTGAGCAGCCGAGTTGGGATCTTGTCCCTGCCTGGTGCATGCGAACCAAAGCAGCAGACACAGTTCTGGGCTGGTCAGACGTAGGGGTGGGTGGATGAGCGCAGATGCGGAGCGGGAGCGCTGGGAGCTGCGATCCGGAGAAGGCGTGGGGCCGCTGCAGTTCGGGATGTCTCCAGCCGAGGTCGCCCACGCACTTCTGGTCTCTGGGCCTCTGGCACGGGTCGGTGGTCCGTACGAGCAGGAGGACTTCCCGGACGGAGTGAAGGCGTTCTACGACGCGGGCAAGCTCGCATGCGTCGCGCTGGATGCAGTCACCGGTCCGCAGGTCTTCCTGGCCGGCTTCCCGTTGGCAGGGAGCGATCCAGTGCAGGGCCATCAGTTTCTGCTGGACCACGCTGCGGAGCATGGGAACTGGATTCTTTACACCCCTGACGAGTCGCTTTCCCTGACCGATCTCGGACTTCTTCTGCGTTCGCAGCGGGTCGGGAATGCGCGCCTTACACGTCCACTTTTCGTCAAGGAGGAGTGGCTGGAGTCGCAGTACTTCCGAGACCACCTTCCGCTTGAGGATGTCTCAGGCTGAGCGCTTCGAGCAGCACCACACGGGAGGGCTCCCTGAACGGGGTCCTCTCTCCTGCGTGTAAGATCTCTCGGCCAGGTCGCCGCCGTCGCCCCTGACCGCACGAGACCGAGTCCAAGCCCGAAGGCGTGGGCGTCCACCTGTGAAGAGAGACCGCGCCATCCGTGCACGGTCCACCCCCGCAACGAAAGGGAGGCACATGTCCCGCCATCCGGCGGGGGTCACTGGCGCACCCGTGTGCGCCTCACAGGAATGGACTGCCAACAGTGGGACGTATCCTGTTTCAGTTTGAAGGCGACTTCGCCGCTGTGTCTCAGGAGCAGTACAAGCGGCGGGCGCGCGACCCGCGCTTCGACTACGCCCACCGCGTCGAGTACGCAGCCATGGGATGGGCCAACCAGATCGGGCACGCCGAGTTCCCGCCGGATGAGCTGAACAAGATTCTTGCCGACAAGGACGGCAAGGTGCCCAGCAACAACGCCTTGAACAACCACGTGCGCAAGGCGAAGGGGTGGGGCTTCATCGAGACGGAGTCCAACCGCCGGTGCCTCATACTCCCGGTGTCCCACTTCCAGAAGGGCATCGGGGACGCAACCTGCGATGAGCACGGCATACGCAAGGCCAAGAGGTTCCGGCCGTAGCTCACATGGGGGACGTGTCGATCAGGCATGACCGCGACACGCGAGGCGTGCCGATCGGGCAGCCAACGACATGCGACACCTGTAAGGGCAGGGCTGTGACCTGCGGTGATGTGCCGCCCTTCTTAATCTTCTTGGTAAGCCATCGACAGCGCTTGCAGGGGGTAGCTAAGCCATCGACAGCGCTTGCAGGGGGTAGCGGAGGGGCGGCCTGTCGGCCGCCACAGTCGCAAGCGGTCAACGACAGTGCGGCCCCGGAAGGGGCCGACAGGAGCAAGCCAGCAAGACCAAGGGGGGCGCTGCCGCGCCCCGCAGTCACAGCCGTAAGGCCCTGTTCCTTGCAGCCTTCCGCCGCTGCAAGGAAGGACAGGGCAAGGCTGTGACCAGGTCATACGCTCCCGCCGTGGCAGTCTGCGGGCAAGGCAGACGGACCCTGAAACCGTGGCGGAATCTTGGCTGCTAAGACATGGCGGTCGACCAAGGACCCTTCAGGGGGTCATACCCCACCCCTTGCCGTTGCCTCACTCCCGCGCCGCTGGCCGTCGAGCATGGCGCAGCGTGACCGAGTAGAGCCGTCTCGAAAACCAAGGTTTGTGAGACGAGACGGTAAGCACCCCAGAAGGAGGTGCGGCCCTGTTCAAAACCCGTCTCGAAACCTCCGTCTCCGGCTTGACCTTTTGAGACGAGTTCTGAGACGGTCGGGTCATGGCAGAGATCATCACGCCCACGGGGCAGCTCATCGGTTACGCCCGCGTCTCCACCGACGACCAGGAAGCGCAGCTCCAGCGCGACGCACTGACGGCCGCAGGCTGCGCCCGGATCTTCGAGGACAAGGCGTCGGGCAAGAACACCGACCGGCCGGAGCTGCGGGCTGCACTCGACTACGCCCGCCCTGGCGACACCCTGTGCGTGTGGAAGCTGGACCGATTCGCTCGGTCCCTCATCGACCTTGTGACCATGGTCGACACCCTTCGAGAGCGGGGCATCGGGTTCAAGGTGCTCACGGGCGCACTGGCCAACATCGACCCGGGTACGGCAGACGGCCGTCTCATGCTTCAGGTGGTCGGAGCCATGGCTGAGTTCGAACGCAGCCTCATCAAGGAGCGCACGCGGGCCGGACTGGAAGCAGCCAAGGCACAGGGCCGGACCGGCGGCCGGCCGTCTGTGGTGGACGAGGATGTACTCACCGTGGCCCGTGCCAGGAAGGCGAAGGGCGAGAGCGTCAGCGCCATCGCCAAGGCCCTCGGAGTCTCCCGAGCCACGCTGTACCGGCACCTGGGAGAGAGCGCCTGAGACAGGCGCACAGCAGTTCAGGCAGGCCCTCGGCTCTACGCCGGGGGCCGTGGTCATACGTAGGCGTACAACACTGTCTGACGGCCGCAACGACTGCACGCCCCTTCCAGCGCACCTCTGGTTGTGTTGCTCGCCGCCCCTCAGTGCGCGGGGGGTCTGTCTTGCTCGGCCCGCACCACCATGGCGAACGACGTGCACATCCGCCGGAAGCCGCGATGGTTGCTCAGGCCGGTGTGGCTCATGCACTCGACGTCGACCGTCGCACTGTCCGTCGACGGCTCCGCCTTCCACTTGCAGTGCAGGCACTCCGCCTCATAGGTCACGTCCGTGTCCGGATGCTGCGCGATTCGGTGCGTCACGAACCGCAGGACCGCGCGCGACATCACTCGGCCCCGTGGTCTTCCCGGAGGTGCGTGCGGAGCACGACGTTCGCGTCCGTCGCCTTCGAGTAGTCGCCGACCGATCGGGCGTTGGCTCGGGTCACGGCGACGCCGAGGCACTGCCGACAGCCCGCGACGGGGTTCGGGTCTCCCTCTGGAAGGGTCAGGTTCACCGGCCCTGCCATCGTCGTCCTGGGTGTGCTCATCCGTG
Source organism: Streptomyces sp. NPDC022910 (assembly GCF_055561075.1). Lineage (NCBI taxonomy): Bacteria > Bacillati > Actinomycetota > Actinomycetes > Kitasatosporales > Streptomycetaceae > Streptomyces > Streptomyces sp. NPDC022910. The sequence continues at coordinate 2,325 of NZ_JBVHHL010000014.1, read as the reverse complement.
CGACCTCCCGACTGTTCGCCTGCCGAAGGATGATCCCCCGGGGTGCGTACGGGATGGCGCTTCAGTCGCGTAGTCGACTGAAGTCATGCACGGCAAGCGGCGGACCACTCGGCGAGCCGTGCCCGAAGGTCTTCGCCGAAATGGGCGTGTTCCTCGTACCCGGCGAACTCCTTCAGGTACGCCTGAACATCTCGGCCGTCGCGGAGTACGAGACTTCCCGCCGTCGTCTCGATGGTGACCAACGCGGCGTCGTAGATGGTGAACGTACTCAGAGGGGTTCGGGGTGTCCGTGCCCCTACGGGGATCACTCCGATCTGAACGTTCGGGAGGTAGGACAGGGACGCCAGCCGGTCCATCTGCTCGGCCAGCGCCAGTGGGGAGACGACCGGCCAGCGAACCGCCTGCTCGGTCAGAACGAACGTGAACCGCTTCGAGGCGTCGTAGAGGACGGCTTGCCGTCCCAGCTTCCCCGCTACTGCCTTGCTCGTGTCGGCCGTCGAGTGGGCCAGGCTCGCCCGTACGTACTCCGGGGTTGCGAGCAGTCCGGTAACCATCGAGAGCAGGAAGTAGCGCATGTGCGTTGAGGACGCTTCGAGCGACTTCAGCTCGGCCTGTCTCGTACCGAGCCCCTTACGCCGAAGCTCTCGGAGGTTCCGCCACTCGGTGTTCGCCATCCTGGCGAGGGCGGAGACCTCGGCGACCAGTTCCGGCGGAGCGTCCAGCGCTCGCAGGATCTGCTCGACGTCGACCAGGGACGGCCGTGTCCGGCCGTTCTCGATGCGAGACACCTTCGACTGGGACATGTTGCAGCGCGCCGCGAGCCGGTCCCCAGAGAGGCCGGCTCGCTTGCGCAGGTTCCGACGCAGAGAGGCGAGTTCGGCACCAGACTCACCAAGCTGCTCAGCTTCGAACGTCACTCCGTCACGCGCTCCGCGTACTCCAGGAAGGGAACCGACTCGGCAACGGCGATGCGCTGCCACTCGATGAACGGCGCAGGGTCACCCTGGTACAGCTCCCGGCTGATCTGCGTGCCGTCGCCCTCGTAGTGCATCAGGACGACCGTCGAGCGGTCGAACATCCAGAAGTCCTCGACATCCGGCAACGGGTTCTCCCGCTCGGTCACGTCAAGGATGCGGATGTCCTCCCCGGCGAGCACGTGCGGTGAGTAGTACCGGGAGAACTCGAAGCGCAGGTACTCGGAGAGCGGTCGAGTTAGAACGTGCACTCGACCCTTGCTCCTCCCTTCACCGCGCAACCGCTTCAGGTCCTCCGCGTACGCCGACGAGTAGGTGTCCGGGTCGATGCGCTTGCCTGCGCGGAAGGCTTCGAGTTCTTCCGCCTCTTGCGGTACGAGGTACTGGGGCAGGGTCTCCAGCCGCCACGCTTCCGACTGGAAGCCCCGGAGCATCGCCCGCCACTCGTCACCATCCAAGAGCACGAACGGCCTCCCGAAGAACGTTCTCGGGGATCTCCACGAGCCCTTCCCCCTGCGGGGGGAGTGAAGGCGTCGGACACGTCGCCCTGAACCACGATGGAGCCGGAAGCGGTGCGATAGACGTTCGGGCAGTCGTCCTCTCCACACGTGCCTGTGCGGTCCGGAGGGCCAGGCGAGCGCTGTACTGCTCCGGGCCGGCGAGATCACCGAAGGGGCCGAGCTCGCCCGGACCCGTCGACTCTCGGCCCGCAATGACAAGGAACTGGCCAAAGGTCCCGCGCGCCTGGCCACGGCCCTCGACGTGGACAGGGCCCTCCACGGCACGGACGCATGCACCCCGGGTGAGACGCCGTTGCGTGCCCTGACGGGCACCCCGGTCCCCCCCGACCAGGTACGCAACGGTCCGCGCACCGGCCTCGCCGGCGACGGAGCTGTCCACCCCTGGCGCTTCTGGATCGCCAACGACTCGACGGTGAGCCCCTATCGGGCCCACACGCCACGGCGGCGGCGAAGTTGACGCCTCCCTGGAGGATGCGTAATGTGGCCCGAGCCGCTTGAACCGGGTACGGCCTTCAGCCAGCAGCCGGAAGCGGTCACCCCACTACTTAGGTCAACCCTCACAGAGGGCGAATTTGGCGTGCCCGCACGCCGAATTCGAACCTGCGGAACTCGATTATGAGCTGCGGCGGGAATCGGCTAACGTAGTGAATGTCGAAAGGCCGCGAGGCGAAAAGCCCCAGGTCCAAGACAAAGCCCACCGGCTGGGAGTCGGATCGGAAAGATCTGATAGAGTCGGAAACACCGAAGGGAAGCGCCCGGAGGAAAGCCGCGAGAGTGAGTCTCTCGGGTGAGTACAAAGGAAGCGTCCGTTCCTTGAGAACTCAACAGCG